>JAYWIB010000239.1:0-3558 GCA_043789265.1 Chitinophagaceae bacterium | reverse complement strand
CAATGGGTTCACTGGGTGGCGACATCAACGCAACTTTTGTAAACCCGGCAGGGCTCGGCAATTATAAAACCGGTGAATTTGTTTTTACGCCAGGTTTTTTTTTAAACAACAACAAAGCAGATTTTAGAGACACCCGTACAAAAAATAAAAAAAATAATTTCAATCTTGGGCAGATAGGCATTGTATACGGCGTTAGTAGCAGGTATCATCCTTCTTCGAGCCAGGCCATCAGCCTCGCCGTAACACAGGTGGCTAATTACAACAATAACATACACTATCAGGGTTATAATAATTACAGCTCTTACGCTGAACAATGGGCAGAAGAAATTTCAAAAAGCCAGCTTGATTTTGACCAGGTGCTGAATGCCCCGCAATACGCCTATGGCTCTGGCCCTGCTGTGTATACTTACCTCGTAGATACTTTTAGAACGAACAGCAGCCTGGTGGTAAAATCGCTGCCGGAGTTATTACTTGCAGGCAATAAAGCGTTGCTGCAGGAAAAAACAATCAGCACCAGCGGTGGCATGTACGAGCTGGCGTTGGGTTATGCCTATAATCAAAAAGATAAATTATTAATTGGCGGAAGCCTTGGTATTCCTATTGTGAACTATAACAATAAAACTACTTTTAAAGAAAGCGATACATCGGCAAACGCCGATAATGATTTTGGCTATTTTACTTATACTGACAATTATAAAACCACCGGCGCAGGTGTAAATTTAAAACTCGGCATGATATACCGGCCAACAGAATATGTGCGGCTGGGCATAGCAGTGCATACGCCTTCTTATATGTTTGCGTTAAAAGATCAGCGCAACTCATCACTGGAAGTGCAGGCAGAAAAATACAGGGGCAACGGGGATACAGTACGCACCATTAGTTCCAACGATTTTTTTCCGCCTGGGGAAAGCAAGTATACTATGCTTACTCCGTGGAAGCTGATGATAAGCGGCAGTTATGTGTTTAGAGAAGTAGAAGATGTAAGAAAACAAAAGGGATTTATCAGCGCAGATATTGAATATGTGTATCATCGTGGATCCAGCTTTTACAGCAGCAACGAAAACCCGGATGACACAGAAATAGAATATTTTAAATCGCTGAATAAAGTAATAAGGGGAGAGTATAAAGGCAACTTTAATTTTCGTGCCGGCGGCGAATTAAAATTTAATACAATTATGACCAGGCTTGGCTTTGCCTACTATACCAATCCTTATAAAGACAAAGCGCTTAAAGCAAACCGTATGCTGCTGAGCGGCGGACTGGGCTACAGGCACAAAGGTTTTTTTATTGACCTTACTTATGTGCATTCCTTTAATAAAGATGTAGACTTTGCTTACCGCCTGCAGGATAAAGACAATACTTTTGCGACCGTAAAAAATCAGCGTGGAAATATTATAGCAAGTATTGGATTTAAATTTTAAATAAGCTGCCGATTGGAGATAAATTTTATTCTGATGATGAAGGGTAGAAAAGTTTTTTGCTAACAGAGCTGTATCTTACTCATTATTTAATCCCCATTTTCTGCTGCACTTTGCAGCATTTTTTTTACGATTACTATTTGCCCTAAATGATAATGTGCATGCTCTATGATGCCGTGCAGGTTTCTGTAATAGCTGCCATATTTTTCATCAAAAAAAGTTTCGCAGAGTATTGTATCAGGCAACGTTTCGATGAGTGAGGCAAGCGTTTCAGCATCTGAAAGGGCTTTAGTGACGAGCGTATCCCAGTCTTGCTGGTTTTGTATAGGCTGCAAATCAAAACTATATTTATCATGTGCAGTCAGCGGCCTGCCCTGCAATACACCAATAGCAGCCAGCACAAAATAATTGATGTGATAAACAAGTGCTGCAATACTGTTAACATTGTTTGGCTTCGCCACTGCCTGGTGCCAGTCTACATCCGTTAGGTGTTCTTTAAGATTAGACCATGTCCAGTTTTTTCCAACATATACTTCCCTTAAGTGCTTTGCTATTTGTGCCGAAACAGTCATACTCAAATTTAGGCTGACTGCTGAAGACATAAAAAAATATTTTACAGGAGCGCCTGCCTTCGCAGTTTAATTTGCTTTTATAAATGAAAGTATGTTTTCAAAACTTTCAGGCAGGCAAATTGTATTGATAATTGTATGAACGAGGCAGTATTGATTTTTCCACACCAGTTATTTAAGCAGCATCCTGCGCTTGCAGCCAACCGGCAGATATTCATTGTGGAAGAATGGCTTTACTTCCGGCAGTACAATTTTCATAAACATAAAATATTACTTTACCGTGCTGCCATGAAATTTTATGAGGGATATCTTACTCACCAAAATTATAAAGTAACCTATATCGAAAGCATTGATGAAAGAAACGATGTAAGAAAATTGATTGCATGGTTAGCTAAAATAAATATTACGGACATTCATTTTTCCGACCCGGCGGATGACTGGCTGGGCAGGCGTATCCGCACATGCTGCAATACACATGCAATACAGTTAACCGAACATTACTCACCTGCATTTTTAAACAACAGGGGTAATGTGGCTGAATATTATGATAAGAAGAAAACGTATTTTCAAACAGATTTTTACATTCATCAGCGCAAGCAACGCAATATATTGATGGAGCCTGGTGGAAAGCCGGCAGGCGGCAAATGGACGTTTGATGCAGATAACCGCAGGCGGTTTCCAAAAAAAGAAATTGTTCCTGCCATAAACTTCCCGGAGTTAAACAGCTACATGCAGGAGGCGGTAAAATATGTGCAGCAAAATTTTTCTGATAATTATGGAAATGTAGATGGACCGTATTTTTTTGCCTGCACGTTTGAAGATGCGGACGCATGGTTAGCAGATTTTATAAAAAACCGTTTTGCAAAATTTGGTATTTATGAAGATGCAATAGTGGCATCAGAAAAAATATTGTATCACGCTGTTCTTTCGCCGATGGTGAACACGGGCCTGCTGGTGCCGCAGCAAATTTTAAATGCGGTATTGCAGCAGGCTGGTTTATACAATATTCCAATGAATTCGCTGGAAGGCTTTGTACGGCAGCTTATTGGCTGGCGGGAGTTCATACGCTTAGTGTATGAAAGGGAAGGCCGCAGGCAGCGTACCTGCAACTACTGGAAGTTTAAAAGAAAAATTCCTGCTGCATTCTGGACGGGTACTACCGGTATTTTGCCCGTGGATATTACCATTAAAAAAATATTGCAAACGGGCTATTGTCATCACATTGAAAGGCTGATGGTGCTGGGCAATTTTATGCTGCTGTGTGAGTTTGACCCAGATGAAGTATACCGCTGGTTTATGGAAATGTTTATTGATGCCTGCGACTGGGTGATGGTACCGAATGTATATGGCATGACGCAGTTTGCAGATGGCGGCCTTATGACGACCAAGCCTTATATCAGCGGCAGCAATTATTTAATGAAGATGGGTGATTATGATAAAGGTGAGTGGCAGCAAATATGGGACGGCCTGTTCTGGCGCTTTATGCATGTACACAGAAATTTTTTTTTACAAAATCCCCGGCTGGGATTACTCGTTGGCACTTTAGATAAAATGAGTACTGAAAAAAAAGA
>JAYWIB010000238.1:0-3572 GCA_043789265.1 Chitinophagaceae bacterium | reverse complement strand
TGAAAACTATATAATATAAAATAGGTTTTAGTAACACCTGTTTAAATGCCGGATACTATAAAAGCGTTGGTACAAAAAACTCTATCTTGTGCCACCGTAATTACCAATGAATATTATTTCAAAAAAAAATTGCTGGAGCTTCAGTATGTTGATACTGATTTTTTTTATGTGCCTGCCAATGGCGCACTATGCACAAACTGCCGGCTGTAAAGACCCGCTGGCAGCCAATTACATGCCTGCGGCTGACAGTAATGATGGAAGCTGCCTGTATACCAATACAACTTATACACCCCCTGTAAAAACGGATCCTGTTACCGACAGCCTTTCCGAAAGCAGCGGACTGGTAATGGCGGGTAATTATTTATGGAGTATAAATGATGGCGGCGGCACTGCCACCGTGTACAGAATTGACAGCAGCACCGGCAACCTGCTGCAAAGAGTACTTTTACAAAACGCACAGAATATTGACTGGGAAGAAATAACGTTTGACGGCAAATATTTTTATGTGGCAGATGTGGGCAACAATAAAGATGGTGCCAGAACTGACTTAAAGATTTATAAATTTCCGCTGGCTGCCATAGCTGACTACACTGCCAATCCATTTACAATAATTGCTGCGGATAAAATTGAAATCATTTCATTTACTTACAGCAATCAGCCCCAGCCACCCGTGCCTGCAGATCCCAACAGCACTGCATTTGATTGCGAAGCAATGATTGTGGAAAAAGGACAGATACACTTGTTTACAAAAAATTGGACAGCCAATACCACTACACATTACACCATCAACACTGTTGCCGCAGGCACTTACATAGCACAGGAAGTGGAAACGTTTAACACGCAATTTTTAGTAACAGGCGCTGCAAAAACATCCGGTGCCGGCATCCTTGCTTTGCTGGGTTACCAAAGCACCGGCTTTGGCAATCATTACCTGTACCTGGTGAGCGCTTACAGCAATGGCAATTATTTTAACGGCAACAAAAGAAAAATAAATTTACCCAGTGCTGCTGTGATGGGGCAGGCAGAAGGCATAGCATTCATTGGTGGTGGCTATGGATATATCAGCAATGAATTGTTTGCAGCAGGAAGCATTTTTGAAGTAAAGCAAAAGCTACGCAGTTTTTCCATTGATAATTTTATTACCGCACTGTCTTACTGCTATTTTTTTAATGGAGATGGCAACTGGTCGGATGGCCTTAACTGGGAAAACATTATTAAGCCACCACCAATGCTGCATGCAGGCAGTGAAATTATTATCAATCCGGCAACTGGCGGCAAATGCAGGGTAGATGTGCCTTACAGCATACCTGCCGGCTGCAGCTTACTTGTAATGCCGGATAAAGATTGTATAATAAACGGCAACCTGATTATACAATAACTGCGGAAAAAAAATGATGCAGTGCTTTTGCCACACCATCATTGTTATTGGTATCTGTTATATAATCTGCAGCAGCTTTTATTTCATCAGGCGCATTGCCCATAGCCACACCGGTATGTGCAAATTCTATCATGCCCTTGTCATTGTAATTATCGCCAATAGCCATTATTTCATAGGGTGCAATTCCATATTTTTTTAATAAAAATTGTATCGCATTTGTTTTGGATGCCTGAGCATGCATTACTTCGAGGTAGCGTGGCTGCGATTTATAAATGTTTAGTTCACCGCCATGCAGGGCGTTTAACTGCTGCTCTATATCCAGTATCAAATTTTTATCAGCAGCTATCAATATTTTATTTACACCAGCCTGCTGCTGCTCACAGCATTCAATCGTTTTTTCAAATGGCTGTATAGTTATTTTTACCGGCGTTATCCGCTGCTCCTTTTTTACCAGCGTTGTTTCTTCCATGGCAAACCATTGCATCCTGCTGTAATACATAATGGAGGCCGGATATTTTTTTACTTCTTCATGTATGCCTGCTGCCTGCTGCAATGAAACAGCGGCTTCAAAAATAATTTGCCCCTGGTGCCAGATGTAGCCGCCATTGAGGCTTACAATGGGAGTGGTGGACGGAAAAATTTTTTCTGTGAGATGCAGCATGCCATGCAATGGCCTTGCCGAAATTGGCACTACAAGTATGCCCTTATCAATCAATTGATGAATGCTGTGCCTGTTGGCAGCACTGACGCTGTGATCACTCTGCAGCAGTGTGCCATCCATATCAATAAAAACCGCTTTGTACATGTTGCTGTTCCTCTTTTGCCTGATGGGTTAAAATACAATTTTGCAAAGAAACATAAAAGGATGGAAAGTGAATTAGTAAGTTATTTGGTTACGGGTTATTTTGTTGATAGGTTATTGGGTTACTAAATGGGTAAATTATTGGTCAGAGGATTGAAGAGTTATTGATTGAAGGGAGTTAAATTGCTTTATTTACTATTGCCTATTCACATTTGCCCATTCACATTTACCTATTCACATTCACCATTCACCATTCACTATTCACCATTGCCTGTTCACCCTTCACCACCACACCCGCTACTCATTCCGTGCAATGCCTGCACCAGGCAACTGCGTGGCGGGGTTTAATATTACAGACAACACAAAAACAATTCGGCCATCTGCAATGGCATCATCTGCATTTAATATTTTTGAAGAAGCAAAGCCGCCATCTCTGCAGTTGATGCAGGCAAGTATTACATCTTCTCTTTTAAAATCTATTTTACCGGAGCCATCTGCTATAATGCTGCCTGCATTGGTTTCATTGGCGCCATAAAATTTAAAGTCAACACCATTTAGCATGCGCAGCTCGTACAGCGACATGCCGGCATGTATACCGCTCTTCAGGCGCCAACTGCTTTCACCTACAAAGCGGCTGCTCTTTATAGAACTTTCCAGCCGCTGCTGCCCGCCGAATAATAAATTGGCAATGCCGCTGCGGTTGGTTTCATCATTCCAGATAAACACCACCTGCCGCGGCGTATTGGCAAACAGTACAGAACATTTTACCATATCATTACCGGCCAGGTAATAGAAATCTTTTTTTACATTGGTTTCGCCAAAAAAATAAACAAGGTATTCATGAGAAGAAAATGTAAGCAGGTCGTCAGCAAAATAAATATCCTGCGGATGGGGAAATGTTTTTTTGTAAATACAAAAATTATACAGTGATACACTGTCCTTAACGTAGATGTATGTACGCACCGTAACATCGCCTGACTGGTATAGTAAAGAAGGAGCAGCAAGTGAATCAGCCTCCTGGTTACAGTAAAAGCCTTTTTGCTTTATCTCGGCCTTCAATGCATAATATTCATCAGCCGAAGCGGTTTGCCAGTCAATGCAAAAGCCTTCTTTAAAAACTGTTTTACATAAATCCCTTTGTACAGCAGCAGTGTCTTTATTTTTTTTGCTTACAGTTTTGTTTATGGCAAAATGCAGCACCAACGTATCGCTGATGCGTATGCGTTCCCTGGGTGTAAATCCTTTTTTAAAAATATAAGCGTCCGATTTGGGAGAAGGTAGAGCAGCCATTGACATTAACTGATCGAAGCCTGGCAACTGGGCAGATGCTGATATAATAAAGCAACACAATACCGGTATAAAAAGGCAGGCAGTTTTAAAGCACATCATTTT
>JAYWIB010000237.1:0-3576 GCA_043789265.1 Chitinophagaceae bacterium | reverse complement strand
TAACAATTGCTGCTAACATAAAAACACCATCACCCCTGTCGCCACTGATGAAATAAACAGCAGCCGCTATCAATAATAAAATAAGCATGGGCTCTTTTACCAAACTTTTCAGTGCATCAAAAAATCCATTCTCTTTTTTATAGTTTAATTGGTTTAATCCATACGCTTCCCTTGCTGCCAATACCTGCTTATCATCTAAACCTTTTATATTGAAATTACTTGCAGGCATTTTTTTATAATTTTTATTTATCTGGTGTTTTTCTTAGGCCGCATATCACTTTCCCCAAATAATTTTATACGACTGAACCAGCAATAGCGGCAGCGAAGCAGCTATTATAGAAACCAGCCAGGCTTTACCGGGCAGCACTGCTAACCCTAATACCAAACGTATTTGCGGCACGGCGTACACAAGCAACAAAAGTCCCGTGCAAATTAGTATCGCCATCCATATAAACTTATTAGTTGTAACCTCATTCACCAATAATTTTGAATGTGAAGATGACATATTGAACACATGAAATAATTGTGCAAAGGCAAGGGTTATAAATGCCATGTTATTGGCTACGGTATCATCAACACTTAAATATGCTTTACAATAGAACACAGCAATAATTACAGATAAGGTAATGGCTGCGGAATACAGGGCGATGGCTATCCAATTTTTATTAGTGATGATGTTTTTGGCAGGGTTCCGTGGCGGATTATCCATGATGGTTTTATCTCCCTTGCCAACACCAAGTGCCAAAGCAGGAAATACATCCGTTACCATATTTAAAAATAATATTTGTAAAGGAAGCAATGTTGCTGCCGGTGCAATAAAACCCAATGCGGTAACAATAAATATCTCACTCAAATTACAGGACACCAGGTAGATAACAAACTTTTGAATGTTTCTGAAAATTTCCCGGCCATGCGCCACTGCTGCTGCAATAGAAATAAAAGAATCATCCTTTAAAACAATACTTGCTGTTTCTTTTGCTACCTGTGTGCCTCTCAAACCCATAGCAATGCCTACATCTGCTTTCTTTAATGCCGGGGCATCGTTTACGCCGTCACCGGTCATGGCAACTATGTTTCCTGCTGTCTGATAAATTCCTGCAATCTCTAATTTTTGTTTAGGAGTGGTACGGGCAAACACAGCAGTATTCAATATTTTTTCTTTCCATTCATTGGTTAGGGAATCCATTGCTGGTATGTCATTTCCTGTAATTACATTTTGTTCATCTTCATTTACCAGTCCAGTTTTTTTTGCAATATTGAGTGCTGTTAAGGGATGGTCACCAGTTATCATTACTATTTTTATCCCTGCTTTTCTGCAGGTTAAAATCGCTTCTTTAATGTCAAGCCGGGGTGGGTCTAAAAACCCAATCATGCCTGCATAAATTAGCCCATCTAAATAATTGTCCTTATTAATTTCTGCTGCTTCATTGTAAGCAAAGGCTAAAACCCTAAGGCCTTGTGCAGCCATTTTTTCAGATTCTGCAAGAATATTTTTTTTGCCTTCTTCTTTTAATTCCTCAATACTTGTTCCATTTTGTATGCTGTTGCATTTAACGAGCAAATGTTCTACAGAGCCTTTTGCCGCAACGAAATTTCCGTTGGCAGATTTATGCAGCGTACCCATTATTTTTGTTTCAGAACTAAAAGGGATTTCCCCAATCCGTTCGTATTGTTTTTTTATTTCATCAGCATTTGTGCCCGAAGTGTTAGCCAAATGAATAAGTGCTATCTCTATCGGGTCGCCCAGTAAATTATCTTTTTCATCCGTACTTTTTGGCGCAGCATTATTGCATAAGGCACCAATCAGCTGTAGTTTTTCAAAATTTTCTTTACTGATTTTGATTTCAGTATTATCAAATTTTAATTCCTTGTTTTCAATATGTACTTTTATTTCTTCTGCAGGAAAAGAGAAGGTATCTGCATGTATGGTGTTTTCAGTTAATGTACCTGTTTTATCCGTTAATATTACGTTGGTGCTGCCCAATGTTTCTACGGCAGAAAGTTTTTTTACAATGGCGTTTCTCCTCGCCATCAGTAACATTCCATAGGCCAGTGCAACGGTAGATACGATTGGTAACCCTTCCGGGAAAGCTGCTACCGCAAGGGCAATGGAAGTTTCAAAAATTAATACCCACGGTTTACCCTGCACTATTCCAGTAATGGCAAAAATGCCTGTCATAAACAATGTTATCCAGATTAATTTTTTGCTTAAGGCACCTATCTTTTTATCCAATGGGGTTGCCGTTTCTGCTGCACTTTCTACCAACGATGTAATAGTACCCAGTTCCGTATGCTGTGCAATGCCTGTAATAACAGCTTTGCCTTTCCCGTTCATTACAGAAGCCCCTTTGAATACCATATTGTGCCGGTCTCCCAGCACTGTTTCTTTAGTTAATTTTTCAATATTCTTTAGTGATGGAAGCGATTCGCCGGTTAAAGAAGATTCATCACATTGCAGTTGATTTATTTCTATCAATCGTCCATCTCCGGGTATTACATCACCGGCTTCAAGCAACACCACATCTCCCGGTGTTAATTTTTCGGATGGCACTTGCTGTATTTTTCCATCCCTGATAACTTTACTAAGTATGATGTCCATTTCCCTCAGCGCATTCATAGAACTTCGTGCCTGCAACTCCATCAAAAACCCAATGAGTGCATTAATAAAAATAACTATTCCAATAGCACCCGTCTCAATATAATTTTTAAAATATAATGTTACTATTACAGCCGCAACCAACAAATAAACTATCGGGCTTTTAAATTGCAACAGCAACATCATCCAGATACTTTTTTGTTTTTGTGCTTCATAAATATTTACACCAAATTGTTTTGTACGGTTTTCTGCCTCGGATGCAGAGATGCCCTTGTCAGCATTGGTTTCAAATGATTGTACAATTTCTTCTACAGATAAAGTATGTACATTTTGAAGGGGATAATTTATTTTCATACTTTAATTAATATTACAACTTATTAAACACCAGTAACGGCACTTTTGCATTAAAAGAATATTGAGCAGACTTACTTGACAAGAATATTTTTTCAAACCAGCTCCTGTTTTGCTCAGTAAACATTATCATCATAGAAGGCTTCTTCTTTTTTATAGCCGTTTCAATATCTGTTATTACAGATTCATTGGGATTTCTATTAGTAATATTAAAATTGATGTGGTAAGCTGCAATTTTTTTAATTACAGTTTCAATTGCTTCTATACTGTCACTGTTTTCTAATAGAGATGTAAGATGAAGCAATTCTATCGCTGCTTTTAATGGTTTTGCAAATGCCACTACTTTTACAATTTCTTTTTTAAAGTGAGCAAGGTCGGATGCATACAGAAACCGCTTTATCAATTTCAATTTTATATTCGATGCCATGTTCGGTATAATCATTTTTAAATTCCTGTGCAATATTTTCAAGTAGTCTCATACTCTCTGCTGTCCTGGTTTCTGCTCTTACCTTTTCTCCCAATAAAAACAGATCATTGGGAAAAGGATAGCCATAGTTAAAACCATTTATGTCGTTTATAAAAACAGCTTGTAATAATGAGTTGCTTTCCTTAGCAATGTGTATGGCTCT
>JAYWIB010000236.1:0-3583 GCA_043789265.1 Chitinophagaceae bacterium | reverse complement strand
GTGTGTATAAAACTATTTTTATGAAAAAAATATTCAGCGTGGCTTACACTGTGTTACTGATGGTTTTTCATCAGCAGGTACAGGCACAGCAGTCGTGCAACCAGCCCGGCGCTTTAATTAGTGTAAAAAATTCGTACAGAAGTCGCCTGGAGTATGTTGTATTTACTTTTGTAGATCCGTACAATCATAAGGGCAATTTGCATAAATCTAACAACGGGCCTTTTATGCAGGTGCCTTCCAACAACATTATAAAAATAAATGGCCAGCAGTTTTATAAAATAACTTTTCCGTATACGCCTGTATCATGCGATACAAAAAATTACACCGTAGTGCCGCAAAAACTGGTGAGAGATGTAAAGCCGCTGGAACAAACCCCCGGTACCATCTCCTACATCATCGGTATAGCAGAAGGCGCCAAAATTACTTCTCACACCGCTTATAACTATCATGGCTTTCATATGGTAAAGCTGCGGATAGAGCAATAGAATTTTTGTGGTTCAGGCTTTGTTCCCTTTATCATATTACAGCAAATAATTTTGCCAGCCTTAGCCTGTGGCAGTAGTAGTGCAGCAATGCATTGACGCCAATAGCTTTTAATACGCCTGACAAACCCTAAAATAGGTTGACTAAAAATTAAACACTTTCAGCAACACTATGGCTTACATTAAAAAGGCAGACCGCCGAAAAAATCAGTACCAAAAAGTCAGTTTCGATTTCAAACTTTCTGTCATTGACGAAATCCACAACGGGCTCATTTCAATTAACCATGCCGCAAAAGTTTACAACATTTCCCGCAGCTCCATTACCTACTGGATGAAAAAATTAAGCACCTTTGACCAAAACAAAAAGAGGTATGAGTAAAGACGACATTATCAAAAAACAAAAGGAACGAATTGAAGCGCTCGAGTTTATCAAAGAACTGCAGCAAGACATTATTGTTGACTTTGAAAAATAACAGGAGAAGAATTATCAAAAAAGTACTTGCCCCAAGCATTGGCAAACGAAATACAGCGAAAGAAAAAAAGCCTTACAAAATAAAATGGCTGTATGAATGCTTTGGGCTGTCCAAACATGCGTATTATCAAAAAAATTAAAACCGCCAAAATAAAAGAAATGGAAGCTGTTGCTATAAAAAAAAATGATAGAACCCATCCGAAAAAAAATGCCCCGGTATGGCACCGAAAAACTATATCTCGACATTGCAGAAAAACTCCGGCAAAGCAATATAAAAATGGGCAGGGACAGGTTTTTAAAGTTTTGCAGAAATCATCATTTGCTGGTGCCTAAAACCAAGCGATGCTTTATCACCACTGACTCTAAGCACTTTTATTAATTTTTCAGTGTGGGGTACTAAATTTTTAGGCTCATTTATTCGGCGGGGTTTCACGAAAGAGTTTTTTATATATGTGTGTCTGGTGTAAAAACCACGCCGGGATGAAATTAAACATCCCTGATTTTTTTAAAAACTCTACCTTGCAACCCATACCCACATAATGAGAATATTTATACAAAATATGGTAAGCTTACGGTGCAAGATGATGGTAAAGGCTGAGTTGGATAAACTTGGGCTTGCTTACTCCATTGTAGAGTTAGGCGAAGTGGAAATTACAGGAAAACTTTCGATGAAAAAGCACGACCAGCTTAAAGCAGCCTTGCATCAATCCGGGCTGGAACTGATGGACGACAGGAAAACAATGCTCATCGAAAAAATAAAAAACATTATTGTAGAGATGATTCATTATGCAGATGAACTGCCGGCAATGACTTTTTCAGTTTATTTAAGCTTAAAATTACAACAGGATTATACCTACCTGGCAACCATCTTTTCACAAACAAAAGGAATTACCATTGAGCAATACATTATAATGCACAAAATTGAAAAAGCAAAAGAACTCCTTCTGTATGATGAATTAACGCTTACCGAAATTGCTTATAAACTCCATTACAGCAGCACTTCTCACTTATCGGCCCAGTTTAAAAAAGTTACCGGCCTTACGCCCACTTTTTTTAAAGCACTAAAACAAAAACGCAGGAAAAGTTTAGAGGATTTATAATTATACAATGCTTTTACATAATTGTATAATAGTAAGTTCAATAATTAAACCCACCTTCAACCCAGATTATAAATAATCATTAACCATATGAAAAAGCAAAACAATCCGAATGGTAAGGGTAATACTAAGAAAACTATAGAATTAGAAAAAGGGCAGGAGTACATTATTGTGGAGATAGTGGAGTATGTACCTAATGCAGTAATGAGCAGGACAATCATTAAAAAATTAACAGGCAATGTTACTGCCATGTCTTTTAGCCAGGGCGAAGAGCTTTGCGAAAAAACTATGCCGTACGACAACTACGTTCAGATTATTGATGGAGCAGCCGATTTAAAGGTTGATAATAAAGATTATCACCTTAAGGCAGGTTCGGGTTTTGTAATACCTGCACACAGCCTGCAGTGCTTTTATGCTAACCAGCAATTTAAAATGATTTCTACCATTATAAAAAGCGGCTACGAAGATTAGGTTTAGTTACAATAACATAAATAAAAAAAGTGGTTGCGCTTACGTGCAGCCACTTTTTTTTATAAGTGAGTTATCAAACGTATTTCTGAAATTGTATAACAGTAATGGAACCGTTTTTATCCATCTTTTGATAGAAAAGTCATTTTTAAGAAAACCGCATCTGCCATAAAAGACACAGAAAAAGATGCTGCTAAAAAAATGATGCTTTGCCTGCGTTTGTGGCACACAAATGCAATGTTGCAAATTGGTTTGTGTGGCACTAACCAAGGCAGAGAGAAGTAATATAAAATGCTTTGCTTTATTAACTAAGCATAGTAATTTTTTCTGCGCTTATAGTTTAAACGATTATTATGTAATGTAAAAAAATAGAACCATTTATCAGAGTTTAAAGCGGGTAGTAAAAGGCGGGAATAACTTATTTATTCCTGTCCTTTTTTTGCATTTTGCAGGAGGCAAATGATAATGAACAATTTAAACTTTGAAAACATATATGATACCTATTGCTCCATGGTGTATGGCAATGCAACTTTGCCATTCAAAAACGAAAGCGGAAAAGCTGTTGATAAGCGCTTTTAAAAAAATACATAAGGAAAATATCTGCAGGGAAAAATATCCGCTGCTGTCCTGAGTTTGCAACCAGGACTTTGGTTTTAAAGCTATGCCGTAGTAAAAGCGATTTTCATTGATTGAAATTTAATCCTGAAACTCTTACGTGGAGTTTTGTTGTAAACCCTGCAGTAGATAACTTTGTGTAACCCGGCCGTGCCGCCAAAGGACGTTCAGTAAATAAACATATACATGAAATAAACTAACATGACAGAAGCAATAGTTCCATTACTTACATTAATTGCGTTAGAAGTAATTCTTGGTATTGACAATATTATTTTCATTTCTATTTTGGCGGACAAATTGCCCGACAGCCAAAGAGCTAAACTTCGCTTTTGGGGCATAGCACTGGCTATGGTAATGCGGTTATGTCTTTTGGCATTTATAGCATGGATTTTAAAATTAGATCAAACACTCTTTACTCTTTTTAATATTGCCTTTTCAGGTAAAGGGTT
>JAYWIB010000235.1:0-3590 GCA_043789265.1 Chitinophagaceae bacterium | reverse complement strand
GTATTATTGTAATTGTACCGCCACAGGTTTACCTGGAAAGGGTTTCGCAGGGATATACCGGAAATTATTTCAGTTTCTACAGTAAGGTATTTGAATTTATCCCTTATCCAAAGGGAAATTTTAGCTGGCACCATCTCTGGTTTATCCTTTACCTCTTTTTGTACGACATTGTTTTTGCGCCGGTTTTTAAATACTGTACAGGTGAAAAAGGAAAACATTTTTTACAGAAAATAGATTTTATTGCACAACGCAAAAGAATTTACCTCCTCAGCATTCCCGGCATTGCAATTTATACTTCATTGTCATTGCACTACCCCGGCACCAATGATTTAATTCACGACTGGTGTAATTTGTTTTACTGGTTACAGTTTTTATTGATTGGTTTTTTGTGCATCGCCAATCCATTGCTGATGGATAGTTTGGAAAGAAACAGGCGCTGCTCTTTTGCCATTGCCTTTTTGTCTATAGTGGTTATTAATTATTTCCGCTGGAACAATGCTGAACCTTTTGACAATATACAAAACTGGCAAACCGACTGGCGTACGTATGCATATCTTTCGCTGTATCCTGTCACGGCATGGGCATGGGTGATGATGGCTGTGGGCTACGGGAAAAAACACCTGAACAGAAAGCACAAAGCACTTGATTATATCAATCAGGCGGTGTATCCATTTTATATTTTGCACCAGACTGTTATTGTAATATTGGTGTTTTATGTAGTGCAGGTGCCTGAAACTATCGGGATGAAATATATATTTACGGTGATGCTTACACTGGCAATGTCGCTGAGTATAATTCATCTTTTTATAAGGCCAAATAATATTGCCCGGTTTTTGTTTGGCATGAAACCAAAGCCGAAAGCCCTCCCGGATTTTGAGGGACATGTAAAGAGTCAACAGAACGAAACCATCTGCACGCTGCAGGCATAAATTTTATAGCTTTGAGTATGCGCTTTTTTTGGAAATATATTTTTCCTCTTTTGTTTGGCTTGCTGATTTATACCAGTATCCGGTTAGTCAACGACACCACATCTCACAGTAAATTTTGGCAGCGGCCCTGGTACACCACAGCTATTGAAATTGCCGGCGTCTTTGTTATTGGGTACATGGCGCCTTGTCTGATGCATTATCAAATTAAAAAATGGAATGAACATCCCGGCAGGCCAATAAGCGTAAAAAATATTTTTAGAGAATTTGCCATTGTGTATTTTTCTTTTTTTGTATTGCTGAACCTTATTGCTGTACCGATGATGGTATATACTGATGACGGCATGAGCCTGAGCGATTTTGTAATTGCCAACATAGTTGCAGGACTGTACATGCTCCTGTATTTTGCCATTGTGAGGGGAAATAATTATTTGAAAAACTTTGTGAAGCAAAAACTCCAGTTAGAAAAAATTACGAATGATCAGTTGCAGACTGAACTTAAATTTTTAAAAGCTCAGTATCATCCGCATTTTCTATTCAATGCACTTAATACGGTTTATTTTCAGATGGATGAAAATGTAAGTGAGGCAAAAAAAACGGTGGAAAAATTTTCTGAGCTGCTTCGTTATCAATTGTACGACCAGCAGCACACAGTACCCATCAGCCAGGAAATACATTACCTGCAAAATTTTATTGACATACAAAAAATACGCACTACAGAAAGGCTGAAGCTTGAAACTTATTTTGATACAGCACTCAGCAGCCAGCAGGTTTATCCATTGCTTTTTTTGCCCCTTGTAGAAAATGCTTTTAAGTATGCCGGCGGCGATTACCGGATTGGTATTGAAGCACACGTAAATGGAAAAAATATTGAATTCACAGTGATTAATTCATTGCCACCGGAGATGGCCCTGCAGAAACAAAACGGCATTGGCCTGGAAAATTTAAAGCGCAGACTTGAATTGCTGTATCCTGGTATACATGAATTTACCACACAAAAAGAAACCAATACTTTTACAGCTACGTTGAAAATTCAAACCGCTCACTCATCTTTTTAACATACAGCATTGACCATTAAATGCATTATAACTGACGACGAACCCCTTGCCCGAAAAGGTCTGCAGGGATACATTGAGAAGATAAATTTTCTTGAATTGGTGGCTGTGTGTGAAGATGCCGTGCAGTTAAACAATGTGCTGAAAGAAAAGGAAGCCTGCCTGTTGTTTCTTGATATTGAAATGCCTTACATCACTGGTATTGAATTTCTGCAGCAGCACAGCCATGCGCCAAAAGTTATTTTTACCACAGCTTATGAAAAATATGCTATAAAAGGATACGAGCTGGATGTGCTGGATTATTTGCTAAAGCCCATTTCATTCGACCGTTTTTTAAAGGCAGCCAATAAAGCATTTGATTATTTTCAGCCTGCTGATACAGGTACAGCCGAATATATTTTTGTAAAAACTGACAACAAACTGGAGAAGATAAACTTTGATGACATCCTTTTTGTAGAGGCAATGGAAAATTATACCGGCATCTATTTGCTTGATAAAAAACTTACTGTACTGGGTACATTAAAATCAATGCTTGATGCCCTGCCTTCTAAAAAATTTATACAGCCGCATAAATCATATATTGTAAACATCAGTGCCATCCGCTCTGTGGAAGGAAGCATTTTTAATATCGGCCCTTACCAGGTTCCGGTAAGCAGGCATTTAAAAGAGGAAGTAATGCAGCAGATTGTAAATAATAACCTGTTAAAAAAATAGGCGGATTTTTATTTATTTCAGCCATAGGTGGGCATCTATCTGCACTCACCAAGTTACTATGCTGAACAAATGCGATTCATTTTAGCTGCCAGCATATTGCTCCTTCCACATTAAAAATTAATCCGGTCAGGGATAGTTTTTATTTCCTTTCCCCGAAAAATTATCCTCTCATTTTTGTGTGTTTATCCTGTAATGTTGATGGGATAGGTTTATATTATTGACAGAAAGAAAGGCAATAAAAATCTTTGCAATGATTTGAATTCGAGGCATGGGAAAATAATATCCGGGCTTTTAAAAAAATATTTATTACCCAGTATGGGTTTGCAGTGGAAACTTATTTTTAAAAGTGTATTTTTTTAGCCCGTTTATTTTGGTTCATTCGCCTTTAGCAGGCGTAAAAAATTTTCTCCTAAAATTTTGCGGATATCCTTTTTGCTATAGCCTCTTTGAAGCAACGCTTTTGTAATGAGCGGCGGTGCCGTAACATCATCCATTTGCTGCGGTAAAGAATTAACGCCGTCAAAATCGCTGCCTAGGCCCACATGGTCAACGCCTGCAATCCGCACGATATAATCAAGATGATCAATCAGCAAAGAAAGCGGTGGCCGCATGGCAGCAACCGCTGATGGATATTTTTCAAATAAAAATTTATCAGCAAAATAAGGTTCAGGGTTTAGCTTTAGCATTGAATCTCTTTCTACCTTGTGCTGTTCATTAAACAGCGCTGTTTTTGTTTCATATGTACTGTCTAAAAAACCGGAATAAAAATTCAGGTGTATCACTCCGCCATTTTTTGCAATGGCTTTTATTTGTTCATCTTTTAAATTTCTGCGGTGTGGGCAAAGGGCGTGTACACAACTGTGCGAAACAATTACTGGTTTGGCAGTGGCCGCAA
>JAYWIB010000234.1:0-3598 GCA_043789265.1 Chitinophagaceae bacterium | reverse complement strand
CAGAAAATACAATCGCCGGAAGAAATGAAAGCAGGTATGCTGGAGACTTATATAAAAAGTATTGCGGAAACAGAGGAAAACTTAAAAAAAGCCGATGCCACGATGAAGCCAATTTATCTGGAGGTACTTACTTCTGCTAAAGAGGAATTAAAAAAATTGATGGATCCCAATAATGATATGTTCAGCAGCTATGCAGAAAGTTATCCTATGCTGTTAAAGCAACATGAACAATCCAATAAACAACAACTGGAAGAATGGGAAACCAAATATCCGTATAATCATTTGCTGTTTGTAAAACAGCGGCTGCAGGAGTTTTTACATGAAACTAACGAAATTGATTTTAGTGCTGCACTGACAGAAAAAAATGGAAAAAAGTTTTTTGTGAATCCTGCTTATGAACAAAAAAGCAAGCGTTGGAAAATGGCATTTCGTGCCGGTAAAGAAGTGGTGGACCCAGCCCGATTATTTGTACAGCAATGGATGGATGAGATAAAGTGAATGGTGAAGGGTGAATGGTGAAAACTTTAAAGTTATAGAATTCTTGAATTGATGAATGTCGCTTGGGCTGAATGTTTTGTAAAAACTATCACCTCAATTCAATTGGCTGATTGGCGGCTTTTTTTGCAGGAAACCAGGAAGCTATGAATGCAATAAAGGATGCAGTGGCGGCTACTAAAATAAAATCAGCAATGTTCAGTTTTACAGGAAAATAATCAATGAGGAATGAGCCGCCCTGCAATTTTACCAATTTGTATTTTAGCTGCACCATGCAAATAAATAATGCAAGCAGTATACCGGATGCCGTGCCAATGCTGCCCAATAACAAGCCTTCGCTGAGAAATATTTTTAGCACCATATTTTTGCCGGCACCCATGCTTTGCAGTACGCTGATGTCTTTTTGTTTTTCCAGCACCAGCATGGTTAAGGCACTTATCATATTGAATGCGGCCACCAGCAAAATCAATGTAAGTACGGCGTAAATAATCCATTTTTCAAGGCGCATGGTATGGTACAGGCTGATGTTTTGCTCGTACTTGGTTTGTATATTAAATGTGTTGCCCAGCAGGTTTTGCAATTGCAATTTTATCTGCTCCATTTGTGCGGCGTCTTTAATTTTTATTTCTGCAGCACTGTATTCATTGGCGCCAAATCCCATTTGTTGTTTTACAAAATCAATATTGGTAATGGCATATTTATTATCAAAATCCTGCTGAATAGAAAACACACCCGTGGCCAGTGCATTGCCTTCGCTCAGTGACTGCATGGGATCGCTTACAGATATTTTTCCTTTTTTTGGCAGCACCAATGTTACCACGGAAGGCTGCATGGCACCATCCACACTTATAGAGGCTGCGTTTTGTATGCCTGCTCCCACTACGATGCCCGGCTCTTCAGCCGTGCCTGTATTAAATTTGCCCTGATAAATTTTGGAAGATACACCGGTAACGGTGGTGTAATTATCGTCAACACCTTTAAGGTATACAATGCTTTGCTGACCGTTGTTTTGCAGCAGTGCTTTTTCTTCAGCAATAAAAGATACGGCCAATATACCCTGCGGTTGTTTTATTTGTGCCAGTTGAAGGTCGGTAAGTAAAAAAGTTTTGCCAGTGGCAGGCGTTATTTTTAAATCTGTATAAAAAGAAGCGTATAAAGATTTTACCAGTCCTTCAAATCCATTAAAAACACTCAACACTAAAATTTGGCAGGCAGTGGCAAAGGCAATTACACCCACCGTAACCCAGGCAATGATATTAATGGCATTGGCAGATTTTTTTGCTTTAAAATATCTCCAGGCAAAATGTAAATACAAGCTGAGTTGTTTAGCGGTTTAGAAGCGAAGGAGCGGTAGGCTGCAGCCTTTTTTTGTACTTTCGATTTCTGGCATCATCCGGAGCTGTCTTTTTCTTCGCCTTGTTCCTGTTTTCCTTCTTCCTTTTTTATTTTCTCAAATAATTCTTCCATTTTAAAAACATAGTCCAGCGTATCGTCTATAAAAAACTTCAACTCGGGTATACTGCGTAGCTGGTGCCTGGTACGCATGCCGAGTTCTTTTCTTATCTCTTTGTTTTTTTCTTCAAAGCGGTGGAGGGCCGCCTGTGTGTCTTTTACCTGAAACATGCTCAGGTACACCCTGGCTTCAAATAAATCGGGGGTAATTTTTACGTTAGAAAGAGAAACCATACCGCCATCCATCATCAGCAATCCCATCCTGCGGAGTACATCATTGAGTTCTTCATTTATCAAGCCGGCCACCTGTTTCTGTCTTTTTGTTTCTGTCTGCATCGTATGCTTTTTTTTGATGTGTAAAGTTATATCATCCTGCATTAATAAGCAGTCCGTATAAATGCTTGAAATATTAAATAATATTGTACCGACAGGATGGATTTGATCCAGATAGATGTGTAACGGAAGTAATTACTGTTTCATTTAAATGGCGGAACGGGCCTGCAGGAAAAACGAAAAGGGAACATGTGCTGCTCCCTTATATGTTGTAAAAACAAAATTTTATTTTACGGCACCCATCTTAGCCTCAATGCTGAGCGTAGCATGTGGTACTGCACGCAGTCTTGCTTTATCAATGAGCTTACCCGTAACGCGGCAGATGCCATAGGTTTTATTTTCTATACGCATCAGCGCTTTTTCCAGGTGGTCAATAAAAGTAATCTGTCGGCTGGCCATCTGGCTCAGTTGTTCCCTTTCCATACTCAGGCTGCCATCTTCCATAGTCATGTATCGGTTATCGCCTTCGTCGCCACCCATTTCATCTTTACGGGTAATAAGCCCTTGCAGGTAAGACAATTCTTTTTTAGCCGCTTCCAGTTTGCGCTGTATCAGTTCCCTGAATTCAACCAGTTCATTGTCGCTGTATCGAAGGGAGGGAGCGCCGGGATCTACCAGGGCTTTATCCAGCACAGATTTGGTAAAGTCGGGCTGATATTTACGCACCGTTTTAGTAGTAATTTTTGGAATTACTACAGGCTTGGGAGCCGGTACTTTAATGTCTTTTGGTTTTACTTCAGCAGCCGCTGGCTTCGATACGGCCGGTTTTGCTGCTGGTTTTTTTTGTACTTCTTTCTTTTTTTCCATGGGTTTAACTGCCGGTTTCACGGCTTTTACAGGCATTGATTTTTTAGTGGCCGGTTTTGGTGCAGGCTTAACTGCCTTTTTAACCGGGGCTACTTTTTTTGCCACTGCCTTTGCTTGTTTTTTTACAATTTTTACTGCTTTTTTAGGCGCTGGTTTGCTAACCGCCTTTTTTGGAGCCGCCTTTTTTGCTGGTGCAGGTTTTACTGTTTTTTTTGCTGCAGATTTTACGGGGGTAGCCGTTTTTTTAATGGCGGGTCTGGCTGGGGCCTTAGCCTTTTTGCCGGATGCTTGCTTTTTTATTGCCATACTACTTTACTTTTTTTAGTACGTTTACTTTTACTAAAGCATTATTCACCTCAATTTCGAGGCCGTTGGTTAAAACGGGGAAAAAAGCAAGCGAATCTGCCAGAATTTCGGCGCAAATATACTCTTTAAATTGAATTAAAGAAGGTTGCACTACACGATTTTCCAATACTTCTACATTTATCCTGTCGGTTAGTGCAAAGCCACT
>JAYWIB010000233.1:0-3600 GCA_043789265.1 Chitinophagaceae bacterium | reverse complement strand
CACTCCCTGTAAGGCTGCAATACCCAAACTTATTCCCTGAGCTTATGAAATTTCATTTCCATATTTGCAGACCGCTGCATCTTCTATTGCTTATTTTATTTTTTTGCTGCAGCATTGCAGGTAATATGTATGCACAGTTGCAGGCCAACTTTACCGCAAGTAAAGCGGCAGGCTGTTCTCCATTATCTGTAGCCTTCAGCAACACTACCACGGGTGCATCCGCAGCGGCCAAATGGCAATGGAGCCTGGGTAATGGCAACTCATCCACTTTAAAAGAACCCGGTGCCACTTATTTTACAGAAAAATCATACACAGTTACACTTACGGTAACGGATGGCGCTGCCACCTCATCCAAATCAATGACGGTAACGGTATACAAAAAACCGACGGTGGACTTTAGCGTATCTCCGCCAAAAGGATGTACGCCACTACCGGTAAATTTTACTTCCAGCACCACCGCAGGTGATGGCACAGTATCCAATTATTTATGGGATTTTGGTGATGGCTCCACCATACAGGGAGCAGGGTATGCTACAGCAGCACACACTTACACTTTGCCGGGCACAATGTCTGCCACATTAAATGTAACCAACAGCTTTGGCTGCTATACCACACTTACCAAAGCCGCAGTGGTGGAAGTGGTAATTGGCATTACGCCAATATTTATACAATCGGCCACCACCCTATGCAAAGCCGGCGAATCAGTAACATTTACCAATAGCAGTACCGGCAGTGGAAACCTTAGTTACAAGTGGGATTTTGGTGATGGTAAAATGGCCACTGATGCTTCGCCAGCACATGTGTATGCATCCAGCGGCAGCTTTACACCAGCAGTTACCATTACCAGCAGCGATGGCTGTGCAGTAACTAAAGCGGGAGACAAAATTAATGTGGCAAATTTTATTGCTGACTTTGATATACCGGCAAAAATATGCGGCAATGATCCGGTTTCATTTATTAATAAAAGCACCCGACCCTTTGACCGTGCAGAATGGCGTATTGACGATAGCTATTCCTATGGTAACTATGATGGAAATTTAACTGCCATTTTTTACCAGGAGGGGGAGCATACAGTTGCACTCGTGTCGCATTACGGCGGCTGCACTGATACTGTTACAAAAAAAGTAACTGTATTACACAAGCCTGTGCTGGCTGGATTTATTGCCGACCTGCAGGGAGCCTGCGGCGTTCCGCTTAAAATTAATTTTAAAGATACCAGTGCCGAAGCCACCACATGGCTATGGAGAAATTATTATTTTGACAATGGATTTGCCACCATTAAAAATGCTTCGTTCAATTACACATCCGGCGACTACAGTTTAGTGTACCTTACCATTGGCAATGCCGCAGGCTGCAGCAGCACGGTGTCAAAATATGTTTATTACGCCAAACCTTCTGTATACATCGGCATTACCAGCACCACGGGTTACGAAGGATGTGCAGGGCTTACGGTAAGTTTTGCTGCCAATCCAGATACGGCCTTAAAAGATTTTAAATGGAACTTTGGCGATGGCACACCGGTTAGCACGGAACGAACGCCCACACATACTTTTAATAAAGGAGGAAATTTTACTGTTACACTGGAATATGTATCTAACAGCGGCTGCAAAGGCTCAGTTAATTACTACAGTGTTAATGTGATTGATAGACCTAAATTTGATTTTGTATCTAAATCAGGAACCACGGTATGCGGTAACACGCCCGATACATTTGCAGTAACTCCTGCTGGCACAGGCTGGTATTTCCAATGGAAGTTTAATGATGATTATGACTATTCCAACTACTATAATACGCTGGTAAAAAAGTTTAATTATGATACCGTATATACTGTTCAATTGATTGCTACCAATGGCCGCTGTGCAGATACCGTGCTTAAAAAAAATTACGTAAAGGTATTGCCACCGTTTACCCAAATACAGGGGCAGCTAAATACCTGTGAAGGCACCAGGGGCGACATGGTTTTTTTTGAAAACTCAGAAAAAGCCCTGCAATGGAAATGGAATTTTGGTGATGGCGGCACAGACAGCTACAGCAGTTTTAAAGATACTATCAGGCACACCTACACGAAAACGGGTGCATACAACGTAGTGCTGAGCACCATTAACGGAAGCTGCACAGTAAGGGATTCCGTGACGGCCTATGTATTATTAAAACAAAAACCATTGCTTACTTTCACCAAAACGGATGCCTGCGGCAGTGATGTGCTTGACTTTAAATTGTCAGGCTTTGAAAAACATCCTTACCCTTATTATACTTATTACAACACCTATTATATAGCGAATAAGCAGTACGGAGATTTAACCAACTGCAGTGCGTATACCACACTGACAGATAATTACTGGCTTACTGAAACTTCCGGTACGCTGACGGGGCTGAACCCTGGTAAAAATGATTTAAGAATGATTACCAACAGCGGTTATTTTGGCTGCTATGATACTACCAATTTTATAAAAATAAAGGTGCATGGCCCTGCGGCAGGGTTTAAAACAGAAACCCACTCCGGATGTTTTAAAGATTCACTGCTGTTTACTGATACATCAAAAATATTTGGCAATACTGCCATTGCTAAATGGGAATGGAATTTTGGAGATGGTAAAATACAAACACTTACAGGTACTTCCGGAAGCACCAAACACTTGTATGCTGCACCTGGCTATTATTATATAAGGCTTAAGATAACAGATGCAGACGGCTGCATCAGCCAGACAGATTACAGTCTTCATTACATACTGGTGGGCGGCCCCAAAGCAAATTTTAATGCATCTACTTTTACAGTGCCGCCGGCTACTCAGGTTCAGTTTTACAACACTTCCTCATTTTATAATGACTATTATTATAACTGTACCATGCAATGGATATTTAGCGACGGTACTACTAACAGCAACGACTACCCTACTTTTACCTACAACGATGCAGGCGTGTTTCCGGTAAAACTGATTACAAAAAATACACAGACAGGCTGTATTGATTCGATAGTAAAAAATATTACGGTACGCAAAGTAAACAGCGCCTTTACTTACCGGCTTTCTTACATTAACAGCAATGCCTGCCCGCCGGTTATCGCCAGCTTCAGCAGCATCTCTACCTATGCGTACAGGGTATCATGGAATTTTGGCGACGGCGCCGTAGCAGGCGATCAGCGCAATGTATCGCATACCTATAATAAGCCAGGCCTCTACCGGGTAATGCATTACAGCTACGATACCAATATTGGTGTAGACAGTACCGAAGATTTTATTGAAGTAAAGGGCCCCTATGCATTATTAAAGGCAGATACTTTATCCGGCTGCACCCAGCAGCAGGTAACGCTTACGGCCGATGTAAAATATGCGTCTGATTATACCTGGGATTTTGGCGATGGCACGGTAATACCCACCACCGATACTTTTGCAGTGCATCAGTACCTTACACCCGGCATATATGTGCCGGCCTTAATTTTAAAAGATGGCGGCGGCTGTACTGCCACTTCTGAACTGTCGGATAAAATAATCATTGATTCGCTGCATGCCGCATTCTCTTTTACACCGCCGCTTATCTGCGATTCGGCGCTTACACTTTTTGCTGCAGATGCCAAAAGTTTGTCCAATGAGCAACTGCAGT
>JAYWIB010000232.1:0-3602 GCA_043789265.1 Chitinophagaceae bacterium | reverse complement strand
CGGTTCTTTTCTTCCAGCCGCCGGTGATAATTTTTAAACAATAAATACATAATGCCCGATGCCAGCAAAAAATAAAACAGGTACGCTAACCGGCTTGCCCAAAATGGCGGTAGTATTTTTATCGCAAGCGTTGTTTCTTTTCCATTCCACAAGCCGCTGCTGTTGGCAGCTTTTACTTTAAAAACATAAGTGCCTGCAGATAAGTTGGTGAAATACACCTGCCGGTTTGTTTTAAGATAGATCCAGTCTTTATCAAGCCCTTCCATCATATATTGATACTCCGACCTCTCGGGCGCCGTAAAACTTAAGGCAGCAAAATCAATACTAAACGACGACTGGCGGTGCGTTAATTCTATTTGCCGGGTGTTTAAAACAGATTGATGCAATGGAGATCCATCCTTGCTTACAGACAGTTCTTTATTATTTACATGCACAGCGGTGATGAATAATGGCGGCACAAAATTGTTGTTTACAAACGCATCGGGATTAAAACTGATGAGCCCCTTTACACTGCCAAAGTACATGGTACCATTGGCATCTTTATAGCCGGAGTTATAATTAAACTGATCGCTCAGCAAACCATTGGCGGTGGTATACACCATTAATTTTTTTGCAGCAGCATTAAAACATACCAGCCCCTTTGAGGTGGTTATCCATAAATTTTTGCGGCCATCTTCCAGTATTTTAAAAATAGTATTGCCGGGCAACCCATCTTTTAAAATGTAATTGGTAAATGACTTGCCGCCTCCATTTAATTTGCACAAACCCCCGCCCTCTGTACCAAACCATTTGTTACCGTCGCTGTCTTCAAACAGCGTAGTAATAAAATTGCTGCTCACGCTTTTTTTGTTTTTAGCATCGAAAGTAAAGTTTACACACTTGCCGGTATTGATATCGTAATAATACAATCCATTGCCCATGGTACCCACCCACAGCAAACCATTTTTATCTTCCATCAGTGAATGAATAAAGCAGGAAGCAGGTATTTGCTGTATCATGTCAAAACCTCTGGTAACCGGGTTAAACTGGTACAAACCCTGGCGGGTGCCAATAAAAATTTTCTTGCTTTTTGTTTGCAGTATGTTCACAATAAAATTGCTCCGCAATACTTTTGAGCTGTCATCACCCGGAAAATGTTTGATTACTCTGCCGGTCTTTATATCCATGATGTCAAGCCCATGTTCAAATGTGCCTATCCACAACTCATCGTCTTTTGCCAGCAGGCCATGTATGTTGGGATAAGAAATACCTGCCGGGGTGCCAGTGGGTTTATATTGTGTAAACAAACCCGTCTGTTTGTTCATTTTATTAAGCCCGGCATCTTCCGTACCTATCCATAAATCGCCGTATTTATCTTCACATATTTCCCGGACGGCATTGCCGCTGAGTGAGGCAGCGGTAAAGTCAGGAAAAAATTTTTGAAACGAAGTGTATTGCTGCGGATAATAATTGGCGCCGCCAAAGTAAGTGCCAGCCCATATTCCACCCTCTTTGTCTTTGCACAAACTGTACACCGCATTATCCGAAAGCGAGTATGGATCAATAAACTTTTTTTTAAAGTTGCTGGTGTTTCCGGTAAGTGCGTTGTAAATAAACACGCCCGATTCGGTGGCTATCCACCATTCATTTTCAGCATACTGAATAAAATCTCTTGCAAAAATGGCCGTTTTATCCGTGTTGTAGGTAAGTATATTTTTATAAGAATAATCGGTAAGGCTAAATGATTTTACACCAAAGTTGCTGGTACCTACCAGTATGGTGCTTTGGCTGGTGGCATATATTTTTTCTATCCACCGGGAGGCTGCCTGCTCAGTATCGCCAAACATTTTATAAGCAGTAAACGAATTGTTGTGTGCCGAATATTTTTGCAGCATGCCATTGGCAGTGGCCACCCACACATTTTTATCAGCGCCTATGCACACAGAGGTGGCTGCAAAATAATTTTCCGGTTTAAATACCTGTGCCTTTTTTGTTTGCCCGTTAAATTGTATCAGCGACTGTCCGCTTACAAACCAAAGATTGCCTGCAGCATCTTTTTTTATATCCCTTACTTCGCCGCTGGTTTTATACACCAGCGAAAAATTTTCCATTGCGGCATTGTAGCAGTATACCCCATTGCGTGTGCCTGCGTATAAAATATTGCCGGCATCTAAATAAAGACTGCGGATAAAATTATCACCGATGCTCATACTGTCATCCGCATCATTTCTAAATACTTTAAAAGTATACCCGTCAAAGCGGTTGAGGCCGTCCTTGGTACCCATCCATAAAAACCCCTGCTTATCCTGCACACAGCAAAAAACAGTATTGTTAGATAAACCATTTTCTACCTGGTAATGACGAAAATAATAAGCCTGGCTATTGGCAGCAGGTGCTGCAACACAACCTATAAAAAAAATTATCAGCAATCGTTTTAAATAAAAAAGGAGTATATCATTGGCAGTTGGCATATCCCTGCAAATATATACAGTAGCCGCACCAATTTTTTAATACATCTATATCACCGATTTTTTTGCGGAAAAAAATATTGAGACAGAATGATGAATTTATGATACAAAAAACAGACGCAGTTATAAATATTAATGGAAATTTTACAGTGCCATTAAAACAAACGATTGCTATGAGTTACAGCATTCATACCACAACAGGAACAGCCATCCTGAAAGCATCAGGGGGACTGACTGCATCAAAAAAACTACCTGCTGTAATTATGTGCAGAGCTAAGCAGGGTATTGCGCATTTGCTAAACAAAGAATTTTACTCCATACATTTTTATACGCATTGATTATTTATAAAACATTGAACTGATTTTTAAGTCTGTTATTTTAAAACTAAAACTGCATACAATGAAACAAAAAAGGCGGCTGTTGAAATTCAGCATTACTGTGGCTGTGTTATTTTTATTCAGCCTCGGTGCATTTGCACAGCACATTATTACCGGCACTGTCCGGTCTGCAACCGGCGAACCCCTGTCAGGGGTTACTGTTACTATTAAGGGTACCACCAGGTTTGCTGTGGCAGACAGCAAAGGAATATTTAGTATAGATGCGCCGCCGGGCAGCACCCTTGTAATGAGTGCCGTTGGTTATAAAACAAGGGAAGTAACTGCCTCCGGCACAGCATTTACAGAGGTACTTGATCTTGTAGAAGGATCATTAAATGAAGTAGTTGTTATCGGTTATCAAACTGTAAGAAAAAAAGATCTTACGGGTGCGGTAGGTATTATTAATGCCGCTACAGCCAACCGGAATATTTCCAATTCCCTTGCTGAAAGTATTCAGGGTCTTACACCAGGCGTTACTGTTAGAAATACTGGTACACCAGGTGGCGCAGCCAAAATTGATATCCGTGGTGCCGGTACTTTTGCCGGCAATAATCCGCTTTATATTATTGATGGGATGTACACAGATGCTTCCCCTGATTTTAACCCACAGGATATCGAATCTATCCAGATTTTGAAAGATGCATCTGCCGCTGCTATTTACGGAAGCCGTGCTGCTAATGGTGTTATTATTGTTACCACCAAAAAAGGCAGGCAAGGGCGGGTGGTTGTAAATGGCAGTATTAAGAGTGGCATACAATCAGTGAGTAACAAATATGAT
>JAYWIB010000231.1:0-3603 GCA_043789265.1 Chitinophagaceae bacterium | reverse complement strand
TACTATATAAAAATTTGCGGCTGCTGCTGTCCACAGTCATCGACTTATAGCTGTTGTTTTTAAACTGGAAATAATGCGACTGGCTAAAGCCTTCTTCTGCTCCATCTATATATACAAAGGAACTTACTTTCCAGCGTGCGCCTGCATTTAGCGGCTCTGGCGCCACTCTCCAGTAATAAACCGTACTGTCTGTAAGCGCAATGCCGGGTATAAATTTTATTACGCCTCCTTTAGCAGTAACTGTTCTTGTAATTTTTTGAACAGAGTTAAACAGTGCCGTGGTATCCATCTCCATTACATATTGTTTTGCTGCCGCAAGCTGGTTGGCTACGGAGCCATACAGCACTATATTGCTGTTGTTTACAATGGCATATTCATAAGGAAATACGGGTCTTATTTCGTCTTCTATAATGGTAAATGTTTTTGTAACAGTATTATTTGCTTCAGACAGTTCCGGTATAAGATTATCGGGGTCAAGTGTTACGATGAGTTGATTTACGCCTTTGTCTTTATAAGGGGTAAGATTTAAAGTAAGCACCACACTGTCTCTAAAAGCAACTGTGGGTAACCGGTAGTTACCCAATAATACAATAGAATTGTCGGGCAGTTTTCTTTGTATCCTTACAGTAAGTGTATCCAAAACTACTTTTCCGATATTAACAATGCCGGCATTTATTTTTAGTTGCGTTTCGGCAATACTTATTTCTGCCGGTGTAAAGCTGATGAGTGAGTCCTGTATAATGTAGTCGGGCTTTGTATGCGGATTCATGGTTACGGCAGGGTCGCCGTGCAGGTTGATTTCTTCCACATGTGTCTGCGCCAGATAGTCATTCCCATGCCCGCTGATAACCTGTTCCATAGAGGTTTTCATCAGGTTGCCCAAAGATTGTCCATACATTTTGGCGGAAAAATTTTTGTAAAAAGCGGTGGTAAGAAAATCAAGCTGAGTTGGTACGCCAAAGTGTGTAGTGGCAATATATCCAATACTTCCTTTTTGTTTTGCCAGTATAAATTTTTCTGAAAGCGTGCCGCCGCTCAGGTAGCGGAGTGTGTCAAATGTAAAGAGGTTGCCGCTGTTGCAGCCATTTATCATCATCAGCGGATACTTGCCCGTGTTGTTATAGTTAACCGGGTTGTCTAAATTAAATTCAATACTGTTGGGAGAGGAGTGACCAAAATAAGTAAGCATGGTAATGCCTTCTGCAAAAAGCTGATCCAATGTTTTGTTTGTACCTACGGCTGTATTGGAGCCAATGTTTTTATTATAAGAAAATACATTGGCGCCAAACAAAGAATCTTCTGCAATCTTTTTATAAGCATCCATGTAATAATTGATCAAAGCTGATAAGCCGGGGTCATCTTCACCGCCTGTAATTTGTGCAATATTTTTCGTCCACCCCTTGCCGTTAATACTCTGGTCGGTGGATGTTTGCGCCAGTTCAAACTGTTTTAGTTTTTCCAGGTAAATGCCCACCTCATCACCAGTAATGGCTGACAGACGGCCTACAGGTATGGTGGTGGTTTGCCCTCTGCGTTCTGCAGCAAGCAAATTGTCAGAAGCTGGAAAACCAAAAGTAGGTATCAGCGCCAGCCTGCTGATATTTCTGTCCTGTTCAAATTTTTTAAATTGTGTGTAAGCAAGTCCCTTCCCAACGAGGTATAAAAATTTTGGCTGCTGTGTAAAGTTTGCCAGCGCATAGGCTGCAAAATTTCGTACAGATGCCGGATGATGTTTAATGCCAAAGGCAAACTGATCAATCAACTGATCAATCTGAACAATCTTTGCATTGTAACCGCCGCCTGCAACTGATGATCTGTATTGCCGGTAATTTTCCACCTGGTTAATGCCATTGGCATCACTGTATAAATTGCTGTGAGAAACTATCAGGTAATTTCCCTGGTTGGCCGGCAGGCTGTAGTCAGTAAAATTTCTTGGCGTAAAATTACTTACAGAAAATACAGCCGATGCATTGGTATTGAATAGAAAAAGTTTACGTGTGGCGGTGGATGCTGGTATCACAAATTTTACCAGCCCGCCGGCCACCACACCAGTCATTCTTACATTGTTATTTATATCGAGCAGCACAGGCGCCGCCACACCAGCATTGAAGTTGGCAACCTCTATATACTTAGCGCTGCCTGCGGGCAATTCAAAATAAAATTGTGCAGCAGCACCAAAATTATATTTCCTCGGATAACTGAGTTGATAACTCACCACACTCATACCGTCGCCGGGTATGCCGCTGTGCGAAAAAGAAAAATTGGCCGTATCTCCGCTGAGTGCCGCAAGCTGTATGGCATTGTTTTTAAAATTCACAATATTGTATCCGCTTACATTGCCTGATGCAATTGTATTGCCATTCATTCTTACGGTTACATTTCTGGCGTAGGCACTGGTGCCGGTTACCCGTACATTCAATGCAGCACCCTGCCCCGCAGGGCTTACAAATAGATTGTTGTTTTTTGAAGCATACAATACGCCGGGGTCAATGGAATAGCTGCCCCATCCTTCACCAGTTTCGTAAGTAGAGGAATGAATGACTTCGCCCAGATTGACTCCAAAGCCCACCTGCTGCTGTTCTTTATAATATTTGCTGAGAGTATGAATAAAAAAAGTTTCTGGCGGTAAAATGTTTGCAGCTATATTATTGCCGGGGTCAGTATAGCGCTTGTTAAAACCCGAAGTATTTACAGTTAAATAATAAGCACTGGTATCTGTATACAAACTCCATTTATCATTCATCTGGAGTGAATCAAATTTATACAGTTTGGTATCCTGGCTGCCGTCATTGATCTCTCCAAAAAATTCTATAAAATCAGCAGGCCCCGGTACACCTGCAGCAATGGTCGTATACAATGGCACTTCCTGTCCATTGTGCCATAGCTGAAAATATTGTACGGGAGTATTGTTTAATCCGGCGGAAGAAAGTGCCGGGGCAGTAATGCGGTAAAGCCCGGTGGCGCCCACACTGAATTTGTAATAAGTTTTAGAATAGTCTATCCACTCATTGTTGTAGACCTGTGCATTGCAAAAAAAATATGTAATAACAGCCGTTAAAACAAGAAGAAATTTTTTCATGCATTTACAAATTAATTTTGGCGCTGGATTCATTGAATGCTGCTTTCTAATACATCAAAAATTTTAAAGGAGGTTTCCAGTATTTACACTAACGTATGTCAGCGTATTTTTATTATCGGCGCTGCGGTATATACATGTAATGTGGACAACAACAGAAACAGGGCTGTTTTTTTTAAGCGAAAGTGATACAAACATACTTATTTTTATCAATTTTTGTAAGCACATTTGCAAAAGTGTAAGCCTGCTGTCTGCATGGCAAAAAATCGTTAAACAACTACAATGAAAAACTTAATAGCCGAACTGCAGTGGCGGGGTATGATACAGGATATAATGCCAGGTACGGAAGAGCAACTGAATAAAGAAGTAACAACCGGCTACATTGGTTTTGATCCCACTGCCGACAGTCTGCACATTGGCAACCTGGTGCCCATTATTTTGCTGATACATTTACAGCGGTGCGGTCATAAACCCATCGCACTTGTGGGAGGTGCCACCGGCATGGTGGGAGACCCCAGCGGCAAAAG
>JAYWIB010000230.1:0-3614 GCA_043789265.1 Chitinophagaceae bacterium | reverse complement strand
CACTAAAGTATTCCCTTCTTTCACCGGGCAGTATCACCCTTTCCACCAGCCCCCAGCTTATCAGTTCCCTGATGTTCATATTTACATTGCCGCGGCTTATGTCCAGTTCTTCCATTACATCATCCTGTGTTAAAGGTGCAGCGCTTATCATTAGCAGGGCATGTATTTGTGCCATCGTACGGTTAATGCCCCAGTGAGTACCAAAAGCTCCCCAACTGCTTATGAACTGCCGCTTTGCTTCATTCAGTTTCATCCTATGTTTTTTGAGCAGTAAAGATAACTTATAATGTTTTGAATTTTCAATATATTTTGAAAGTATGATTTCAGGGATAATCCACACAAAGCAGGAACAGAAAACCATTTGATTGACTAGCGGATAAGTACTACAATTCCTTTTATAACAGGCCGCCCATTTCTTAAGTCGAGATAATATACGTAAGCACCGGCGGGCTGGGGTTGCCCTTTAAAGTTTCCATCCCATATGGTATTATTGCCCACACTTTCAAAAACCGGCTGCCCGTACCTGTTATACACCCTTAGTACAGCTTTTTTAAAAAAGGTAAGCGCCTCAATTTTCCATGTTTCATTTTTCGTATCGTTATTGGGTGTAAAAGCTTTTGGTATATAAAGCCCGCTATATACTTTTACAAATACCTGGTCTGTACTGCTGCCGCAGCCTGCATTGGATATCACGTGTAATGTATAAGTGTTGTCGTTAGGTACATTGGTTAATGGACTTATATTGTTTGCGTTGTCCAAAAAATCAGCAGGTGTCCAAAAAAAACGAACGTCAGTACCGGATGCCATGCCTTCCAGTATTGTTTTCTCTCCTTTTAAAAGTACTTTATCGGGCCCTGCATCTGCCATTGGTTTTTTTATTACAGCAATCAATATAGCGCTTGTGTCACTGCAGTTATTGTTATCTGTAACCGTTACTAAATAGGTAGTGCTTTCCGCAGGCTTTGCCATTGGATTTTGGGCTGAGGCATCGTTCAGCCCCAGGGCTGGGGACCAGACATAAGATGTGCCACCGCTGCATTGTAACAGCGTGGAATCGCCCTCGCAAATTGTATTACCGGCATTGATAACAGCCACGGGATTCGGATAAACTACCGCATCTGTTGAAGCCAGAGCTTTGCAGCCAAACACATCCGTTACTTCAACTGTGTATTGCCCGTTGAAAGATACGGCAGCTATAAAAGACGGGCTTTGTTCTGCTGATGCAAAATTATTGGGACCTGTCCAGCTATATGTGTTGCCTCCGCTGCCTGTTAGCTGCAGCATTTCTTTTTCACAAACAGGGCTGTTGTTTTGCGCCTGCGCATTTGGCAATTCATGAATGGTAATGGTGTCCGGATTAGAAGCAATGCGGCAGGAAGGCAAATTAATATTGGAGCCCTCGGCTACTGTAAGCCGGTATTGGTATACACCTGTATTTATTTTATTAAAAAGATAAGTATCAGATGTGGCACCCGGTATGTCAGTCCACAACGTGTTGTTGTTTAAACGCTCCTGCCATTGCAGTGATGGAATGGTATAACCATTGCTGATAGTTGCAGAAAGATTGACACTGGAAATATTGTTTTTACAAAAATCAATATAGGTTTTATTGTTGTTGGTTATAGTGCTGTTAACAACGGGGCCGCATGGGCGAAAAGTAATATCATCCAGAATAAGATCATTGCCACAGCCACCGGGTGCATTGTTGGTAATGCGGATAACCACCGTATTGTTAAAAGCGGGTGTGGTAAAAAAAAGACCATACTGTTTCCATTCTGCCGAGGAAGAAGAAGCGATGTCTCCTGTATTAACACTGCCCAGTACAGTACCACTGGCCGTTTCAATATTAAATACAAGTTTTGGTTTGATGGGAGTGGGGCTGCATGCCGTGGGCAATAATGCATTCAATATCCAGGAACTGAATTCATAGGTGGTGCTGGCGCACAACCCTTTTACTGTATCCACATAAAAATCTCCGGGGGTAAAAGATGCATTTATCAGCATCATATAACCGTCATTATCATTGGATGTATGATCCTGCTGTACCCTGTGCCAGGTGGCACCAAAGCAGCCATCCGTTTTATTTACAATCGTATAGCTTCCATCGTCAGGACAGGAATTGCTGGTATAATTATAAGAAGTGATGCTGCTTTTTAATGCAGGGCCCGGATTATTTCCTGATCCAAAAGTTACATTAACTACAGGGTCGCCCAGGCTGCCGGTACAAATTTGGGCTGAAATTTTTATAGAGTAAAAAACAGCAAGAACCGCAATGCAAAGGGCATACAAAAATACCCGTTTATTCTTCTTCATTTATAGGCTTACAAGATATACAATTTTTGGATGCAGGCATTTACAAGCGGCACTCAAAAATTTTCTCATAAAAAGACGGATAGTTATTTTACAGCCCTGCTGTATTTTGTTTTATCAAACAGCCAGTACGTAAGTTTTGTTGAGAGTATACCCAATGCTGCTCCACCCAGCACTTCGGTAAGTAAATGGTTTTTATTATAAATCCGGAGTACGCCTACCGCGGCTGCCACGGCATATCCGCCATAGCTAAGCAGCGGCTGCTGATCTTTTAATTCCTGGTGAAAAATTTCCGCACCCCTGAAGGCATTGGCAACATGGCCTGAGGGATAGCGTGTGTTTTGTTTTGTATACACGTCTATATTTCCCGAAACTTTTCTCATGGCATAGCCAATGCCGCTGGTAATAAGGAATGAACCGGCATCAATAAGGAGATGCTGTTTAAAGTTGTGTTTGGTTTTATATCTAAAAGCATCCATTACATATATGGATGCTGAAGGCACCCACATCAGGTAGCCATCTGCGTTTGTTTTAAAACCAGGGTGGTTTTTTTTTACATTGGTCATTATATCCGCATCCAGGGTTTCAATATTACTGATTGCCGGCTTTAATGCGCTGTATACAAAAAGGCTGGCTGGTATGGCCACTGCTGCTGGTTTAAAATACTGAAAACGGTTTGTTTTTATTGCAGGGATGCTGTCAGTATTTATTTTTTGCTCTAAAGCATTTTGGGCTTTTGCCGGATAATAAAAAAAAATAAAAATGGATGCAGCGAATAAAGCAGTTATGTTTTTTGTCATCTTATTTTTTTGTAAAAATACAGGGGTTGCGATTGATTGCTGAAATAAACGGTTGTGCAAATTTATTTTTGTTGTGTCAATAGACTTCAACACACAAATAATCGGAAGCTTTTTTGAAAATAATTTTTTGATCATCATCCTGCCGGTTTGCAGTATAGACTTTAAGTGATTAGAAATACGAACCTTCGGGGTCAACAGCTTTTTTCAATACATTTGCCGAATGACATTTTTTACTGACTTTGGCCGATACCTGCTGATGCTGAAAGGAATGTTTTCCAAACCGGAAAACTTTAAAATGTACTGGAAAGAATTTATGCACCAGTGCAATGACATTGGCATTGGCTCCCTGGGTATTGTTTCCATTATTTCAATTTTTATTGGTGCCGTTAGTGCAGTACAAACGGCTTATCAACTGGTAAGTCCCATCATACCAAGAGCCACCATTGCACAAATTGTAAGAGATACGGTAATACTGGAATTTGCACCCACACTGGTTTGTATAGT
>JAYWIB010000229.1:0-3615 GCA_043789265.1 Chitinophagaceae bacterium | reverse complement strand
GAAAGGAAGTGTATAAAATATTGCGGCTGCTTACCAGCCACTTAAGCGTATATGCGTCCCTGTTAAAAACATGGTTTGACATTTCCGGGGAGTTCGACTTTGTGCAGGCTAAGGCACGCTGGGCTATAGATACCGGCGGCAGCTATCCTCAGTTGTATGATAAGGCACACATTAAATTAATCAATGCTTATCATCCCCTGCTTTATTTATACAACAAAAAGAATAATAAAACCACCATACCTGTCAACATAACCCTGCACGAAAAAAACAGGATACTGGTGATAAGCGGACCCAACGCCGGTGGTAAAACGGTTACATTAAAAACCGTGGGCTTATTGCAACTGATGCTGCAGAGCGGCTTGCTGGTACCTGTACATCCCGATAGTGAAATGGGTATTTTTAAACAACTGATGATACACATTGGTGATACACAGAGCCTGGAGTTTGAGCTGAGCACCTATTCTTCGCACCTGAAAAATATGAAGCATTTTATGGAACAGGCCAATGGCCGCACGTTATTTTTTATTGATGAACTGGGCAGCGGCAGCGATCCAAATCTTGGTGGTGCATTTGCCGAAGTAATAATGGAAGAGCTGGCAGCAAAACACAGCTTTGGCATTGTAACCACCCATTACCTCAACTTAAAAGTGATGGCCAATAAAGTGCCGGGCATCATCAACGGCGCTATGCAGTTTGATGAAGTAAACCTGCTCCCATTGTACAAACTGATTACAGGAAAGCCCGGAAGCTCCTACACTTTTTCTATTGCCGAAAGAATTGGTTTGGACAAACGGCTGATACAGAAAGCAAGGTCGCTGGTAGATGGAGACCATTTTAACCTGGACAAATTGCTGAACCGTACCGAGCAGGATTTACAAAGAATAGATGCGGATAAAAAAGACCTGCAAAAACTGTTGAAAGAAAATGAGCGCCTGAAAAAAGAAATGGAACAGGTGATGAACAGGGAACGTCACCAGCAGGAAATAGAAAGGCTGAAACATCAGAACAAAATTTCTGAAGACAAACTCGTATACCTGAAAGATATGGAACGCAGGCTAAAGGCGATGATAATAGAATGGCGAAAAGCAGAGGACAAAGACAAAGTGGTAAAAATGATTCATGCACTTTTATTTAACCAGAAAGAAAAAATGGTGAAAGAAAAACAGCAGCACAAACTGAATGAAAAGTTTATTGAAATTTCCGGTGAGGTAAAAGTGGGCGATAAAGTAAGAATGAAACAAAACAGGCAGGTGGGCATTGTTAAAGAAATCCGGGGCAAAAAAGCAATTGTACAATTAGGTGTGATACCCCTAACCGTTAGTGTGGAAGATTTAAGCCTGGTACTGGAAAAAGATATAAACACCGAACAGAAATAGCTGCGCTTTCAACATACTCATTCCCTTATTTTCCGCAGACTGATAAGCTTTCAAAATTACCCGTGCTGTTTTTTTTAGAACATTATTTACTTTTTGCACAACAGGTGAATTACATAGTTTTTTGCCGTGATGGAAATCAAAATAAATCGCCTGTAAAAGGCAGATGATAACACTTTAAGTTTTATATTTACGTTTCTTCATTTCCAATATTTTATGTCTGCAACTATTTTTATAATAGTATGGTTATAAATAATTGCAGGTAATGCCTACCTCGCTGACTTCAGAAAATTGAAAAATTGTATACCAAAAAATTGCGTAAAATGTATTTATCAAATCTTATTGCCGTCCTGTTTATGAAGGTTACTCATAAACTCATTACTCTCTTTGTAATTTTATTTGCGAGCTTTTTATCTATACAATCCAATGCTGTAAAAGCACAGGCACCACCATTAAGCCTGACCTGTGCTGCCGATCTTACGCTTTGCCAAAGCAGTGCGGCAGGTGTTTGCAATCTTCCTTTTTATGCACAGGCATTACCTGCTACTCCTGTCATTGATTTTATTGACAGGATACTTACCTATTCAAACGTATCACTAAACGGTAGCGGCAATTCAATAACAGTAGCACCAGGCGCTCCAATCACATTGACTTATAATTACTCAGTGGCTTTCAACAGCTTCACCGGTTATTGCCCAGGTTGTGTTGTTCAGTCATCTATTGGTATTGGCAACACCTTTCAAACACTGCGGTGTGAACCGAGTATTAACAATGGTTCAGTATCAAATCCCACTATTAATTTTAATGCACCCACCACACCGGGTATTTATTATTTAACACATGAAGGTTCACTGGATTATTTCTGCCAGGAATTCAGGTTTAACAATGATCCGGCTAAAGCCATAGCAGTACTCATTGTGGGGCCTCCATCTCCATCTGTAAGTGGTGGAGTAGGCGCCGTTACTGTTACGAACGATGCGCCGGCATGTTTCCCGGTAGGTAATACCGTGGTAACGTGGACCGCCACAGATGCAAGCAGCAATATACAAACGTGTACACAAAATGTAACCGTATTGCCAGGTACAATTTATTACAGGGACAGGGATTTAGATGGTTTTGGAAGTGCCTCATATGCTGTGTATGCATGTGTACAACCTACCGGCTTTATTTTAAATAACACCGATTGTGATGATTACAATGCATTTATTAACAGTGGATGTTACCCTGGTGCAGCGTTAAATTTTGATGGAGTGGATGATAAAGTAGTCGTAACTAATGGTGTTGACCTCTCCAACAAATCATTCTCAGTTGAAATGTGGCTGAAGAAAAATGCCAATGCAGATTATGATGTTGCATTTGCACAAGGACCAAACTTCGGTCAAAACAAAACGCTGCATATAGGATTTGCACCAGGTGGCAATACTTATTTCTTTAATTTTTACCAAAACGATTTGAATGTGGCAGTAACACCCGATTTAAACTGGCACCATTGGGCTTGTACATTTGATAATTTAACAAAAGCGAGAAAAATTTACAGGGATGGCGTTTTGATTGGGTCTGATATCTCTCCATCAACATTCCTCGGTGACGGAAGTTCGGATATGTATATTGGCGATAATGCATACGGCACGAATAATTTCGATGGAAATATTGATGAGCTGAGGGTATGGACAAGACCTCTGTCGCAGGTGGAAGTACAAAAAAATATGAACTGTGAGATAGCTGCACAGGCAGGATTAGCTGCGGCCTATCATTTCAACCAAGGCCTTGCAGGTAGTACTAACCCGACAGTAACTACGCTAACAGATGCAATAGGAACCAAGACCGGAACACTTACCAATTTTGCATTAACGGGTGCAGGCTCTAACTGGGTTACTCCAGGTGGCGTTGTTACGGGAACAGTTTGCCCGCCGGCATGCGATATAAAACTTTCTGCTGAAACCGGGGATACCCTGATCGTTTGCACAGAAAGCGGCGGAACAACCGGTAACATACACTTATCTATCACAGGTGGTGTAGCCCCTTTCGCCATCACAGGTGATGACAGTACCAATGTGGGAACAGGTATTTATAAATTTATAGTGACAGATGTAAACAACTGTCAAGATTCCGTAACTGTAAAAGTTATTTTAACCAATTGTATTGTTCCTTACTATCAGCCACCAGTAAACGATACTACCACCAGCTTAATAGGATCTGAATTAACCCAGCTATACAATTATCCAAACTCATTGGCAGATAC
>JAYWIB010000228.1:0-3622 GCA_043789265.1 Chitinophagaceae bacterium | reverse complement strand
GCGCAAAAGTATTTTTTATCCAGGTAGGAATGCCCTTTGCACTTACCGGCTGTATGGTAGGCGGGTAAATTACTTTAGCGCCAAAGTGAGACAGTTCCATGGCTTCCTGGTAAGAAATCTGCGGAATGATTTTTACATTGGATACAAGTCTCGGATCGGCAGTCATCATACCGGATACATCTGTCCATATTTCCAGCGTACCTGCATCAAGGCCGGCAGCGAGTATGGCTGCAGTGTAATCAGAGCCGCCTCTCCCCAGCGTGGTATTGTTGCCGTTAGCATCGCTGGCAATAAAACCCGGCATCATAAATAAAGAGACAGATGCTGCTGAAAAATAATCAGTAATTTTTTTATTGGTTGCGGCAAAGTCTACCACAGCAGCGCCAAAGTTTGAATTGGTTGTAATCAGCTCCCGTGAATCTTTCCATTCGCAGGCACCCAGCTCCAATTTTAATTTTGCTGCTATTATTTGAGAAGACATTATTTCTCCATAACTAACCACCCTGTCTTTAGTACGTTCGGATAATTCTCTCAGCAAAAAAATCCCATTGCAGATGTCTTCTATTTCATTGCACAAAGTTTTTACCTGGCTCAGTACACTGCTTTGCTGTGTGATGGGAATCAATTCTTTTACTGTTTGCAAATGCCGCTGCTCGGCCTCCAGTAATTTTTCTTTGTAGGCTTCATTATTTTCTGATGCAAGCTTGCAGCATAGCAGCAGCAGATCGGTAATGCCGCCAAGAGCCGACACCACCACCACCGTGGTGCCTGATTTAATTTTATCTTTTACAATGGCAGTAACCTTGCCGATATTTTCTGCATTCTTTACCGAACTGCCCCCAAACTTTAAAACCTGCATATATGTATTGTTGTATGTTTTTATTGGAATAATTTTTTAGTATAAAAAAGCAAGGCGCCCAAAGGTAATATGAAACAGTGCAACCCTTAGCGGGTTGTAATAATAGTGGTAACCATTGCAGGCGAAGCAACAATTGTGTTAAAGAAGTTGATAAGAGATTTCACTATGTACCACTTTTTTTGAGTCCGCTAAAATAGTAAATTAATTGTAAACCAACCCGAGTTATTCAATTATTTTAAAGTATTTTCACGCTTTTATTATATTGCTGCCAGCATTATTTCAATTTTATTAAAAATTATTCAACATGGATCACAAGTCTACAAGGGGCTTGCAGCAGTTTAAAAATTTGGTTGGTATCAAGTTTCAATTGTACAACAGCCTGTTTACTTCCCTCCCTTTTCACCGCATAGAAAAAACAGGTATACTGCTTTCGCTGCTGCTGAACAATTGCGAAGAAGGCTATAAAAAAAAGCAAAGCCCCGCAGAAATAATTGAAGATTTTTTTAATAAGCATACTACTTATACACTTCCACAGGAGCGGCTGGATTTATTGTTTCGTTTTATACAATATATAGAGCGGCAGGTGGTGCTGTTTGATGCCCTGGAAGACGCATCATTTAAAGAAGTAAATGACCTCGGCGGTGTGGGTACATTAAAGCACCTGGAAAGTGAAGTAATACAACATAACAAACAGCAAGAATTAAAAGAGAAATTAAAAGACTTTGCCATCCGCCTGGTGCTTACGGCACATCCCACGCAGTTTTATCCTGGTGCGGTGCTTGGTATCATCAATGATTTGTCCAATGCCCTGGCTGAAAACAATACGGTGCAGATAAATATGTACCTGCAGCAACTGGGCAAAACAGCTTTCTTTAAAAAACAAAAACCCACACCTTATGATGAAGCGATGAATCTTATCTGGTACCTGGAAAATGTTTTTTATCCTGCCGCAGGCAGAATTACCAGCTTTTTAAAAAATCAGTTTCCAGATGCATTAACTGACGGCAATCCTGTAATACATATGGGCTTTTGGCCCGGCGGCGACAGGGATGGCAATCCATTTGTAAATGCAGCTACTACTTTAAAAGTAGCGGACGCACTGCGGGGCGGCATCATTAAATCTTATTATTTAGAAATACGCAGAATCAAGCGCAGGCTTACATTTGAAGGCGTGGATGTTATTTTAAATGAACTGGAAACAGCGCTCTACAATAATATTTTTATTCCCGGCCAGCGTACCGACATCAGTAAAGAACACATACTTGGCAAGCTGAATAAAATACGTGAAATAATTATTTACAAACACAATAATCTTTTCCTTCATTTAATAGACCACCTCATTAATAAAGTGCATGTGTTTGGGCTGCACTTTGCTTCGCTTGATGTACGGCAGGAAAGCAGTGTGCACAACAAAGCGCTGGAATTGCTGGCGGCGTCAGGTAATGTGCTGCCAGAAAATTATGCTGCGCTTTCTGCCACACAAAAAATGAATGTGCTTACCAGCATACCTGCTGCAGCCATCAATGTACAGACAAATGACAACCTGATGGCAGATACTTATGCCTCTGTAAAAGCCATTAAAGAAATACAGGCGTTTAACGGAGAGAACGGCTGCAACAGGTACATCATAAGCCAGTGCAATAGTGCACTAAATGTGCTGGAAGTGTATGGTTTATTTTTATTGGGCGGATGGGAAAAAGAAAACTTGAGTGTGGACATTGTCCCGCTTTTTGAAACAGTGGATGATCTGCAGCAGGCAGCCAATGTAATGAAAACATTGTACAGCAATGATGACTACGCTGCTCATTTAAAAAGAAGAAACAGCAGGCAAACTATTATGCTCGGCTTTAGCGATGGCACAAAAGATGGCGGCTACTTAATGGCCAACTGGAGCATTTATAAAGCAAAAGAAGAACTTACTGCCATCTCCAAACAATATGATGTAGAAGTGGTTTTCTTCGACGGCAGGGGAGGGCCTCCATCAAGAGGCGGTGGTAAAACGCACAAGTTTTATGCATCTATGGGTCAGAATATTTCTAACAAAGAAATACAACTGACAGTGCAGGGGCAAACGGTGAGTTCTAACTTTGGTACCATTGATGCGGCACAATTCAATATTGAACAATTGCTGCACGCAGGTATATCCAACGACCTTTTCAACAGCCGTGAGATTACATTACAGGAAAGCGAAGAAAATTTATTGCAGGAACTTGCTGATGCCAGCTATGTAAAATATTGTGCGTTAAAAGAACATCCTTCTTTTACAGATTATTTGTCGCAGGTAAGCCCTCTGAAATTTTACAGTGAAACAAATATTGGAAGCCGGCCGGCAAAGCGCAGTGGTGGCGCTAAATTATCTTTAAAAGATTTGCGTGCCATTCCTTATGTAGGAGCCTGGGCACAATTAAAGCAAAATGTAACCGGCTATTTTGGCGTGGGTACTGCATTGCTCGAAATGGAAAAGAGGGGAAAGTTTGAAGATTTAAAAAAGCTGTATCAAAATTCGCTTTTTGTAAAAACCTTGCTTGACAATTGTGAGATGGCTATGAAAAAATGTTTTTTTCCATTGACTGCATTTTTAAGTAAAGACGAAAAATACGGCGATATATGGAACGTAATTTACAATGAGCACATGCTTACCAAAGCATACGTTTTAAAGTTATCGGGTAAAACAGAGATGATGTCTGATTATCCTGTAGAACAATTGTCCATCAACATGAGGGAGCGGATAGTAATGCCCCTGCTTACCATACAGCAGTTTGC
>JAYWIB010000227.1:0-3628 GCA_043789265.1 Chitinophagaceae bacterium | reverse complement strand
TATCTTCTGCAAGCGTTGCACAAACCAGTTTTACTTTAAATTGGACGGCATCTACAGATAATGTAGCAGTAACCGGCTATGAAATTTTTAGCAACGGTGTGTCTGTGGGCACTTCGGCTACAACATCTTTTAACGTAACTGGTTTAAGCTCAAATACCACCTATGCAATGACAGTGAGAGCCTATGATGCAGTAAATAATTATTCCGCCCAGAGTACTCCGGCATTAAATGTTACCACCTCTGCCGGTACATCAACTGGTACAGGGTATTATTGGAGAAATATGACAAGTGCAACATCCAATTCAACCCGTACAGCAGCACCTGGCATAAACGATAATAATCTTTCTACCGATGTTGTAGTACCAGATAATAGCAGCGCCAATCAATGGCAGGGAGCTGGCATGACATGGTCAACTGCAAAAGCAAACATTACGAAAGTGGAATATTACAGCGGTACACAGCTAAATAATGGAACTGATAATGGTTGCTTTACTGCTGGTATCCAACTGCAATACTCTACCAATGGTACTGCGTGGACTAATGCAAGCGGCTGGAGTATTTCCCCCGTTTATCCATATGACTGGACTGCATCCGACCAGTTATATACATTTACCGGATCTGCATTGCCCAGTTGCCAAGGTGTAAGAATTGTAGGGCAGGTTTATACAAATAATATTTCATGGGCCATTAAAGTAAAAGAAATAAGAGTATTTAATAGCAGCAATGTTCTGCAACGAACAGCGAACAATACTCCCATAACTATTAATGGTAATTCCACAGCAACAGTTTATCCTAATCCTGTTACAAACGGAAGGTTTTATATTCCTTTGGATGGTGCAACCCTTAATAAAAAAATGATGATTTTCTTAACAGACATAACAGGTAAAAAGGTATTGACAAATAACTTTATAAGCAATGGAGTTAATCAACGTATTGATGTAAATAACCTTACTACAGGAGTATACTTCATGAATCTGGTTAATGAAAAATCAACATTGGTGAAAAAGATAATAATAGTAAATTAAGTTAGATATTTTGTCAGCAGCCAACAGGTGTACTATTGAAATTTCTTAAAGATTTTCGGCAAGTATTTACCAGGTTTAATTTCTTTAACATCACACAGCGCTTTGCCACTATAGGTAAGGCGCTGTTTTTTAAAAATGGACTGCGGATTGCGTTATTTTTTCTGTGTAAATATTATGCGACTTATAGTAAGCGCTTTTAGAAGGCACAAGGATTGCCAACGCACATTTGCCGCCCGACACCTTTGCGCCAAGTAAACTCTTTTATGGTTTGAGAACCTTGTGCCAAAGAGAGATAGTTTTCAATTGAAAATACAGCCTGTACTCAATTGCCTTTTTTTGGTGAAATTTTAGCATAAATGAGGGTAGTTAAACTAGAAAGAAATGTAAATAACAACAAGTCAGAATCAACCCCATTATTCCAAAAGTAATTTCTATAAATTCGCTTTACATGAGTAAATTAATTTGAAAATATGAAACAACTGTTTTGCCTGATTAGTACGTTATGTCTGTCTCTAAACAGTATAGCCAAAATTACGCTGCCAAAATTTTTTTGTAATAACATGGTTTTACAACGGAACAAAACTATACCCGTGTGGGGTTGGGCTAACAGTAAGGAAAAAATCTCTGTTCAATTGCACAATCAAATTAAAAATGTAGTGGCAGATAACAATGGCAAATGGCGCATCAATTTAGCTGCCGAGAAAGCTGGGGGCCCTTATAAGTTAGTTGTGAAGGGCAGAAACACCATCAGTATTAGTAATGTGTTGATAGGTGATGTATGGATATGCAGCGGCCAAAGCAATATGGAAATGAAGGTTGCTGATTTGGCATCTACTAATAATTATGCGGCTGAAATTGTTTCCGCCAAATATCCTGCTATCCGTCAGTTTATAGTAAAAAAACCTGCAGCTACCAGTCCTCAAAATGATGTGGATGCATCTAATTGGGAAATATGTTCTCCCGCTACTGTAAATAATTTTTCTGCTGTTGCCTATTTTTTTGCAAGAAGACTTCACCGGGAGTTGCATGTACCCATCGGTATATTCAACGCCTCATGGGGTAGCACCATGATAGAAACCTGGATAAGTTACGAAGGCTTTGAAAACGATGAGACATTAAAAGAAATAACTGCAGGAATGCCTCAATTAAACTCAGAAGAACTTTTAAAAGTAAAAGCCACCACTTTAAAAAACAAAGTTGAAAAATTACAGGGTCCGATGCTGCCTACCGCAGCAGAAGCTGCCCATTGGAAAATTAGTGATTACAGCGATAGTGGCTGGGCAACCATCAAATTACCTGGCTATTGGGAAGAGCAGGGTCTTGAAGATTTGGATGGAAATATATGGCTTCGAAAATCATTTGTACTAACAGCATCGCAAGCAGCACAACCAGCAGTGTTGCAGCTTGCTATGATAGATGATAACGATATTACCTATATCAATGGACAAAAGGTAGGTACAACAAATGGTTACAATAAAAACAGAAAATACAATATTAAGGCAGGAATTCTGAAAGAAGGTAACAATGTAATTGCGATAAAAGTCAACGATTCTGGTGGCAATGGTGGCATCTATGGCGAAGCGGCTGATGTAAACATTTTGACTGGCGATGCAACGTTACCTTTATCAGGTGAGTGGTTATTTAGGATAGAATCTGTAAGTAAAGTAACGCTAAGTTTATTCCCCAACAGTTACCCAACATTGCTATACAATGCTATGATACATCCCCTGATACCATATGCTATTAAAGGCGCAATTTGGTATCAGGGCGAAGCCAATGCCGGAAGAGCATATCAATACCGCAAAACTTTTCCCCTGCTGATAAAGGATTGGCGCATGCAGTGGGGGCAAGGTAATTTTCCTTTTTACTTTGTACAGTTGGCAAGCTGGAAAGCTGATAACGGCAACAGTGCGAAAGGCAGCACCTGGGCAGAGTTAAGAGAAGCACAGGCAATGACATTATCTGTGCCCAATACTGGAATGGCCGTTACTACAGACATAGGCGAAACCAACGATATTCATCCAAAAAATAAACAGGATGTGGGTATGCGGCTGGCATTAATTGCTTTGAATAAAACGTATAATAAAAAAAATGTTTACAGTGGCCCAACCTATTTATCTCATAAAATTGAAGGCGATAAAATCATTGTTTCCTTTACAAATACCGGAAGTGGCCTAATGGTTAAAGATGCGAATGGTTATTTAAAAGGGTTTGAAATTGCGGGGGTGGATAAAATATTTCATTATGCAAAAGCAACAATAGACGGCAACAAAATAATTGTATCGCAGGCAAGTGTTACTGCTCCGGTAGCCGTAAGGTTTAGCTGGGCAGACGATGCAGGTGAGAGTAACTTATTTAATAAAGAAGGTTTACCAGCAGCACCTTTTAGAACTGATAAGTGGAAGGGAATAACCGATGAAGTAAAATACCAACTTGGAGAGTAGTGGGTATCCTTTTGGCGGAAACGCCTAAGCCTTTCCTTTTTTCTATTTTACCTTTTACTCGTTAAATGAGGCTATATTAATCGGTTGTGATTTCAGGTTGCAGATGTACAGATGGCAACTTCTCTTCATACGCAGCTTCCCAGCTATGCTTAGTTTCCC
>JAYWIB010000226.1:0-3652 GCA_043789265.1 Chitinophagaceae bacterium | reverse complement strand
GTGGGTGCATCCCTAAAGGCACACTGGTCTGCCCATGTTCCTTCGAAGCTTTCACTTACCGGCAGTGTTGTATACACGGGTGAAGCTGGTGATACAGTTACAGTAATCAAACCTGGTGTTGCCTCATTGGCATTATTCGCCGTACACCTCACCCGCAGCCTGTATTGTGTGGTAGCGGTAAGTGTAGGTGTAGTAAAGTTAAGTGTTGTACTCCATGCCTGAACCACTGCATTGCCATTAGTAACATTTTCCCACTGGTACTGAACACCGGTACCGGTTATAGTTCCAGTTGAAGTGAGTGTTACAGAACCGGAGCATGCAAGTGAAGGAGCCGCTGCCGGGCTTCCATTGCTACTCAATGTTCCAGCATCAGGAGCGTTGATAACCACTGACTGGTTAGTTGAGTTGGTAGAAAGTCCACTATTTGTGCAGGTTACACGGCAACGGTACCAGGTTGTGTTAATGATGCCGGTTGCACTATAAGATGAAGAAGTAGCACTTGGAATATCTGTGTAAGTGCCTGGAGAACCTGCATTGTCCTGAGCAGATTGCCACTGGAATGTGATGCCCACTCCTGAGGTGGTGCCCCCAGACAAGGACAGTGTGCTGTTTACCGTACATGTTCCGCTTGCTGCAGAAGCATTGGTGGTTGCCTGTGCAGGTGTGCCGGAACATGCGTCACCAATAAAGAAATTGTCAAAATCAACATAGTAATCCTGGCTTGCAGCATAGTTGGTAGTGATTCTGAAAATCACATTCTGACCTGCAAAACTGCTGAGGCTGTATGATTTTGTGGCAAACGCATTGCTGGAAGTATGATTGCTTGGGTCAATGGTTTGGAACGCCTGGAAGGATGCTCCGCAGTCTATTGAGGATTCAATTACGATGCTTCCCCATGAAGGCGAGTTAGGTGTGGCTGTTGAAGGATAAGAAGAAAAATTAACCACACGGTAAGCAAAAGCAAGAACGTTGCTGCTGCTGATTGAACCGACTTTTGGAAGCGTTACCTGCCTTTGTGTGCCAGTGCCGTTGTTCATGTATGCATACAGGCCATTGGTTGTAACGCTGTGGTCACTCAATCCTGAAACACTAAATGCCAGGTTGCCAGATCCATTCGTCCAGCCTGAAGGGAAGGTAAATGCTGTAGTAAATCCTTCATTGTATGGTACAGACAGCGGAGCTATGACAGTTCTTGTTATTCCGCTAACAGTATTGTTACCTGAATTGTTATCAGCCGGCAAACCGCTGGTGGTAACGGTGATTGTAAACGTATAAGTACCTGCTGCACTCATATTGATGGTTGGGAAACCAGTTACATCCAGTGTGCCGCTTGCAGCTAATGTGCCCGTGGTAACATTAATTGTCTGGTCATATCCTGTTAAGCTTTCCTGAACCCTTATTGCTGCATTATTTGTAACAAAATTATGCACCTGCGCAGAGGCATTCGTTATCCTTGCGGTGATTGCCTGTAATGCACTGTAGCAGCCAGTTGCTGCAGGCACCTGTAAAGATGTAGCAGCTAAATCCACAGCGGGTGGATTATAAGCGAACTCATCCGCACCAATGTCCGGTGTGGCTACTGTTCTTGTGTCGCCATCAAAGTCAAATCCGTTACCAACTGTGCCTACATTTGCACCAGTTGCATTCAGAATGCTGTTGGCAGTGGCTGTTGGATTAGTGTGGAGGTCTGTTGCAGAAACAAATGGATCGGGTGAAGTTGTATTAGTTGCATAAGAAGCATTGTCATTTGTTGACACTCCATATCCACTTGTTAAACTCCGAAGATTTGTAGATGGAGAAGTTGCTCCCTGAACAAAGTTTGCATAAGAATAAGTAGTAGCTCCCGTTGGACCTGTTCCAAGTGTGTATGCAAAACCTAAATAATTTGTAGTTGTGGCTGACGGACCGTAGTATGAATTATTGTTGAAGGTAAATGCAGGAGTCGTGTAGGAGCCGTTATAAAGAACAGCAACATCCGCAGAAGTTGTATTGGTTGTTGTTGTTGAATAGTTGGCAAAAATATTGTTCCTGATATCAAGGGTTGTAGAGCCAGTGATAGTTGCTACAAACAGACATCCTGAAATATGCTGAAAATTACCGTAAGCATGATTTAACAAAACAGAATTTTGGTAAATTTTATGCGTATTGCCTCCGGATATTCTTATACCACAATTCACATAAGCACCGCTGTTTATTGAAAAATAGTTTCCGGAACCAATATCTCTGATTCTGTTTCCCCAAACTGTGGCATTATTACCTGTACTGACGTTAATTCCGACAGCTCCCATACCATTAACTGACCCAGAATTAACAGTGAAAATATTATTATTACCTACTGACATGGAACTTGAAGTAGCATTTCCGCCTACATCAATACCGCAAGTATTTAATACTCCAGTTGTGCCACTACTTGCACGTATATTGGACACGGTATTACTGTCCACCTTTACTGTTGTTGCCGCATTAGTACTCCCCACGACTATTCCTTTTGCACCACTGCCAGCGATTGGAGGAATTGAAGCATTGCCATTCCAAACCCCGGTAACTATGTTATTACAAATAGCAATGTTTCCAGTCATATTTGAAATGGCTTCAATACCAATATTGAAGTTGGAAGTAACTACAATATTGGAGTTAATGGACCTTACAGTATTGTTTCTTACATTGGCACCTGTACATCCTCTGAACAGGATACCTCTGTAATAAACACTATTGGTATTTCCTGTGGGGAATGTACCCAATGGGGTAAAAGACCCAATAGTGTTATCAGTAATTGTAAGATTGGCACCAGTTCCTGCTGCACTGCCAACAAAATTTACACCTAGACCAACTGACATGATGGAATCATTAGTCACTGTAAAGTTATTTACGGTTGAACCAGTACCTGTTACAGTAGTCGTAGCAGCTAAAGCATTGGGGGCGCTGGTTACACCAGCCGCACCGCCTGAAACATATATACCCATTGTAGAACCAGCACCTGTAGTAATGCTTGTGGCAGTTAGACCACTGGTAGCTGCTCCTACAAGGTTACAGTTTCTAATTGTGTCGTTATCGCAACTCAATACAGTTGTGCTTGTTGCAAGTCTTACCAGAGCCTGTAAGTTATTTTGAGCTGAGAAAGTAAGTGTAAGATTTCTTGTTCCTGCAGTGCCGGGGTCATCGCCATCAATGGTAACATTGTCAGCACCATTCAGTTCAATCAAACCCCTTCCGGTTGTTACGAATGTACCTGTGACGGTCACATTACCCTGAGGTCGAATTCTTAAATAAGTATAACTTACACCACCTCCTGCTCCGCTGCTATGCAAAAATATCGGAGCAGACTCATTGAAGCTTGGGCCAATAATAGTAACGAAAACAACGCCAGTATGAGCACCGGCATTGATGGCAGTAATTGCCTGCCCAAGTGGGTTTGCACCAGAGTAAGTAATGTTGGTACCGCCACCAGACCCGGTAACGTTTACAGTTTGTCCCATGGAAGCAAAACCTGCCATCAGCAAAAAAAGCGCCGAGAACCCCGTCCTCAAAACTGCATTTTTATTGCCTGCAGCACCTGCAAGCAATGAAGCGTAAAATCTTCTCATAAAAAGAATGGTTTGTGTAATTGAATAAAAGATGGTGGAAGTATAATGTAGCAATGTACGAACGGGTA
>JAYWIB010000225.1:0-3661 GCA_043789265.1 Chitinophagaceae bacterium | reverse complement strand
GTGGGTGCATCCCTAAAGGCACACTGGTCTGCCCATGTTCCTTCGAAGCTTTCACTTACCGGCAGTGTTGTATACACGGGTGAAGCTGGTGATACAGTAACAATAATCAAACCTGGTGTTGCTTCATTGGCGTTATTTGCTGTGCACCTTACCCTCAGCCTGTATTGTGTGGTAGTGGTGAGTGTAGGTGTAGTAAAGTTGAGTGTTGTACTCCATGCCTGAACCACTGCATTGCCATTAGTAACATTTTCCCACTGGTACTGAACACCGGTACCGGTTATAGTTCCAGTTGGAGTGAGTGTTACAGAACCGGAGCATGCAAGTGAAGGAGCCGCTGCCGGGCTTCCATTGCTGGATAATGTGCCTGCATCTGGTGCATTGATGGTGATGGCCTGGTCGGATGAAATTGCAGTAGCATTTCCGTTTGTACAAGTAACTATACAATGATACCAGGTGGTGTTTGTAATACTTGTAGCGATATAAGCTGCCGAAGTGGCGCCACCAATATTTGTAAATGTACCCGGTACTCCAGAAACATCAGGCGCAGACTGCCACTGATAAGTGATGCCTACGCCGGAAGTGGTTCCAGACAAACTGAGCGTTGAACTGCTTATTGAGCAGGTGCCGGTTGCAGACGATGCAAGGGTGGTGCCTCCTGTTGGTGTACCTGAACATGCATCACCTATATAGAAATTATCAAAATCAACTGTATAATCGGAACCTGCAGCATAAGTAGTGATAAGGCGGAAGGTTACATCCTGTCCGGCAAAGCTGCTGAGGCTGTATGATTTGGAAGCAAATGTGTTTGCAGATACATGGTTGGTTGCATCAATAGTCTGAAAAGTGCTGAAAGTAGCACCGCAGTCTGTTGAAGCCTGGATTACAATGGAACCCCAAGCCGGTGAGTTGGGTGTTGCATTGGCAGGATAGGCCGATGTGTTTACCACACGGTAATCAAATGCCAGCACATTGGTGGAAAGTACCGTACCTACTTTTGGCAACGTAACCTTGCCTGACAAACCACTTGGGAAATTACCCATGGATTTGTAAAGACCATTGGTGGTTACGCTGTGGTCGCCGAGGCCGGAAACACTGAATTGCTCATTGGTAATGGCACTGTTAACCCAGCCAGCAGGAAAGGTAAATGCCGTGGTGAATCCCTGAGTATAGGGAATGGCCAATGTTGCAACGGTTGTTCTGCTTGCATTGAAATTATCATTTGCACCATTCACATCGCCTGCTGCTGCCACATTAACTGTAAAGTTGTAAGCGGCCGCTGCACTCATGTTGATATTAACAGGCATGTTCACATTCAACGTTGCATTCTGAATCAATGTACCAGAGCTTACAACGGTGTTTTGATTATATCCGCCCGTGGCTGTCACTGTTACGGTGATTGGAGTAACAGCAAAATCAATGGTGGTGGCAGAAATATTGGTAACCTGTGCTGTCACAAGCTGTGAAGCTGAGTAACAGCCTGTGGCTGCAGGACTAACCAGTGCAGTTGCTGCTATATCCACTGTTGGTGGATTGTAAGCAAATTCATCAGCACCGATATCCGGAGTGGCAACCACCCTTGTGTCGTTGTCAAAATCAAGTCCATTGCCCACTGAGCCCACATTGGCACCCGTTGCATTTACTATTGAGTTGGCTACATCAGTTGTGTTTGTATGCAGGTCGGTTGTGCTCACAAATGGTTTGGGTGATGTGGTGGCAGAAGCATAGGAGGCATTGTCATTATTGGCATTGCCCAATGAAACTGCACTGAAACTTCTGAAGTTTGTCCCTGGAGAAGTAGCTCCCTGCACAAAATTGGCATAATTATACACGTTAGGAATGGCAGCCGAAGGGCTGGCAAAAGTTATCGTGTTAAACAAGTACGCCAGATAGTTGGTTGTTGTAGAAGCTGGCCCGTAATACGAATTATTATTAAGTGTAAAAGCAGGCGTTGTGTAGCTTGTATTAAATATTACAGCTGCATCCGCTGATGTTGTATTGGTTGTTGTGGTCGAATAGTTGGCAAAAATATTATTCCTGATATCAAGTGTTGTTGTTCCAACTGTAATTGCCTGGTACAAACAGGCTGAAAGATGCTGGAAGTTTCCGAAAGCATAGTTCAGGAAGACCGAATTATGATATACTTTGTGAGTGTTGCCACCGGAAAGCCTGATACCACAGGTCATATAGTTTGATGTTCCAAGTGAGAATTGTGAATTCTGTCCAATATCCCTGATTCTGTTTCCAAAAACTGTGGCATTGTTACCAGTACTGATATTCAAACCAACAGTACCTGCACCATTGGTACCGGCATTAACAGTTGTAATGATATTATTGCTTACCTGCATGGTGCTTGAAGTAGTGTTGCCGCCTACATCCAAACCACATGCATTAAACTGACCTGTTACGCCGTTGTTGCACCTGATGTTGGTGATAGTGTTGCTATCTACCTTGAGTGTAGTGGATGCGTTTGTTCCGGCAATTGAAATACCTCTTGCGCCAGCACCCGTAGCTGCAGGAAATGTGGCAGTTGTAGCCCAAATCCCATTGATAGTATTCTTTGAAATGTTTACTGTGGTACCACCAAAAGCTGTTCCCAAAGTCTCAATTCCAGCTACATTTAAAGTGCTGCTAAGAGTAGCTGAGTTAATTGACTGAATGATATTTCCTGTGATAGTTATGGCAGTGGCACCATTAAAGCGTATGCCTTTCCAATAAACACTGTTGGCATTTCCTGTCGGGAAAGCACCCAAAGCCACAGCAGAACCTATTTCGTTATTTGTTATTGTAAGAGCAGTTGAAGAGCTTGCACCAGCACCATTAAATGACATACCGATACCCACCGACATAATCCTGTTATTATCTACAATGAGATTATTTACTGTACCAGTACTCGTAGTTGTAGTAATTGATGCCAATACACCAGGTGCAGCAGTTTGACTTGCGCCACTACCGCCGCCAGATACAAAGATACCCATTGAGGTGGCCGCAGCAGATGTACCGCTTGTATTGGTAAGGCCTGAAAGGGAGTTACCTGTCAGGTTACAGTTTTTAATGGTTACGTTATCATTGGTAAGCCCTCCAACGGAGCCGGTCACAATCCTGATTAGTTCAGAAAAAGTGGCTGCTGCTCCCGTAAAGGCAATGGTAAGGTTACGGTTTGTTCCACCAGTATTGGGGTTGTCTCCATCAATGGTTACATTATCTGCACCATTCAGTTCAATCAAGCCTCTGCCGGTTGTTGAGAAAGTACCGTTAACAGCTACGCCATCTGCGATTGGCCTGATTAATATGGAAGTGTAACTTGCCGGAGTTGCAGCGCTACTGTTAAGCTGTATTATCGCTGCTTCCGTTGTGGTAGCGCTAATGCTAACGGTAATTGCACCCTGGTGTGTACCGAGATTAATAGCATCGACTGCACCCTTTAAAGTTGTATAGGGAGTTGGCCCCACCGTTCCTGCTGTGGCAGTAACAGAAACCTGCGCCATTGAGGAGCCAAAGGCCGCCAGCAGAAACAGCGCCGAAAACATAGTTTTCAGCAAAGCATTTTTATTGCCTGCAATTACTGCAAGCAATGAAGCGTAAAATCTTCTCATAAAAAGAATGGTTTGTGTAATTGAATAAAAGATGGTGGAAGTATAATGTAGCAATGTACGAACGGGTA
>JAYWIB010000224.1:0-3661 GCA_043789265.1 Chitinophagaceae bacterium | reverse complement strand
AGCAAGATTGTTGTTAGCATATTTTAGCAGATAGGCAACTGCCCCAATAAACATTCTTTACATGTGATAATTAAAATGTCGAAATCAATTTACACAATTACCAAAAATTGGTAACTTTATAATAATAAATCATCATGGGAAGAAATACTTCAGTCTCACTCGGAGACTGCTTTGAAACTTTTGTAGATAAAAGAGTTACAGAAGGACGAATTAAAAATGCCAGTGAAGTAATTAGAGCAGGGCTTCGGTTATTGGAGGAAGAAGAGGACAAAATACTTGCTTTGCGTAAAGCAATTAAAGATGGGATGGATAGTGGAATTGCCAGAGACTTTAATCCAAAAAAACATTTGGCACATTTAAAAAACAGAAAGAAAAATAATGGCTAAATGGATTTAAGAACTGGTATTTCGGAATAAAGCACAACTAAAATCTTATAATTTTTATCCACTCTGCAAGCAGAAAGCAGCTTGCTTATTTTTTGAACAATATGCAAACAATAAAAAATAAAAGCTAATTCTTCTTTTTAAAATCGCCCCGCTTCCATGCCTGTATAAACTGACCCCAGGCAAAGGGATTAAAAATATTTTGCGGCGGTATCTGGCCCTGGTAATAAGTTTTAGCTGCCTGGCGGGTTAAATAATTTCCTGCAGCTTCTCTCCCATCCCGGGGCAGGGTGGAGAGTAATATGCGGCGCTGGTGTTCGTCATTATTTTTTCTTGCCGTTGCCAGATTATCATCAGGTATTTGCGTATTTAAAAAATCACGTTCAAATTGTTCTCTGGTAGGCCGGGCCCTGATAATGGTGGCAGCAAGATAAACAGTATCCGTCACCATCAGTTGTATTACGCTGTACTGATTGCCCTCTATGCCGGTTGGTACTGAGGCCGTTTTTGGTTTAAAACCTACGCTTGTAAATTCAATTACATCACCTTTTAAAACTACAATGCTGAACACGCCCTGGTTATTGGTGATGGTGCCGCGGTTGGTACCCTTTACCACCACACTTACAGCAGGCAAACCCTGCAGGCTGTCTGCCGTCATTACCACACCATATAACTGTACCACAGAATCTTTAAATCCTTCAAACTGTGCAGAGGCAGAACAGGGCAAAAGGAAAAAACAAAAGAGAAGGTATTGTATATTTTTTTTCATCATCACCAGCCATTGCTTCGCAAGGGTTCAGTAAGCGTTTTAATTGTTTATAAAAATCAGATCATTTTTTAGCTGCCAAATGTAACACATTCCGTAATTAATAAACAAAGTAATGCCCTGAGTGTTTAGCTTTGCTGCCTGAATTTTTTTTTAACAATTAATTGCCGTCAGCAGCTACATATCTGTATTTGCCGGTTAATAATACTGTAAATAAATTATGACAAACGAAGATATACTCAAGGCATTGAGCAATGTGCAAGAACCCGATTTGGGTAAAGACCTTGTAACACTCAATATGGTAAAAGACGTTGCAGTAGATGGAAACAATGTATCATTTACCGTGGTGCTTACCACACCTGCATGTCCGTTAAAAGATATGATAATGAACGCCTGCATCAATGCAATAAAAATATTGGTAAACAAAGAAGCTGTGGTTAAGGTAAACTTTACCAGCAACACCAGCACCAACCGCACCGATGCTAAAACATTGCTGACAGGTGTAAAAAATATTATTACCGTGGTAAGCGGCAAAGGCGGCGTGGGTAAAAGCACTGTATCGGCAAACCTTGCACTGGCACTGGCACAGGGCGGTGCCAAAGTCGGGCTGATGGATGCCGATATTTACGGACCAAGCCAGCACATCATGTTTGGTGTAAGGGGCGAAAGGCCGATGATGAAAGATGATGGCAGCGGAAAAGGAAAGATAGTACCGATAGAAAAATTTGGTATTAAAATGATGAGCATTGGATTGCTGGTAGATGAAAAGCAGGCCGTGGTGTGGCGTGGCCCGATGGTGAGCAGCGCCATCAAACAATTTGTAAGTGATGTGGACTGGGGCGAATTGGATTATTTAATTATAGATATGCCGCCCGGCACCGGCGATATACATTTAACCATTATACAAACTGTGCCGGTAACAGGTGTGATAGTGGTAACCACACCGCAGTTGATAGCACTGGCAGATGCAAAAAAAGGCATCGCCATGTTTGCCCAGGCGCAGATGAAAGTGCCTGTAATAGGGCTGGTGGAAAACATGAGTTATTTTACGCCGGCAGAATTGCCCGAAAATAAATATTACATATTTGGAAAAGATGGCGGTAAAAATTTGTCCGATGAATTTGACATTCCCTTCCTGGGGCAAATACCCATTGTGCAAAGCATACGTGAGGGTGGCGACATTGGTATACCCGTAATGGTAAGTGATGATGCCGTTTCTAAAAAAGCATTCATAGATTTTGCAGGCAATGCAGCAAGAGGAATAGCCATGCGTAATGCAAATATGGAGATGACACAGATACAGGAGGTGATTGATTAACTGCTTGTGCCTTAAAGTTTGGTGATGAACAGTTGATTCTTTCTTCACTTATCAACAGTAAATGAAGTAAAAAAATAAGTGCTGCTGCTGATTTCTTCTATTTGGAGAATGCTTTTGCCCGGTATCTTTACAATATGAAAATGCAAACAGCGTCGTTGTTTTTTTGCTGCATACTATTTTTTTCAGCATGCAAAACACTTCATACCAATATTGCTGCTATGCTTCCTTTATTTGACAAACAAGGCCACCGTGGCTGCCGCGGCAATATGCCGGAAAATACCATCCCTGCTATGCTGCATGCTTTGGATGCAGGAGTTACCACTTTAGAAATGGACATTGTTTTTACAAAAGACAGCGTGGCCATTCTTTCTCATGAACCTTTTTTTAATCATGAGATTACAACAAAACCTGATGGTACATTTATTGAAGAAAAAGAAGAAAAGCAATACAATATTTATAAAATGACTTTTGCTGAAACACAGCGGTTTGATGTGGGTTTAAAAACACATCCACGTTTTTTGCAGCAGCAAAAAATAGCCGTACATAAGCCTGCACTGAGCGATGTGTTCGACAGCGTAAAACTATATGCTGCTAGGTATGGTAAATCATTTCCTTTTTTTAATATCGAAACCAAAACAATGCCGGCCACTGATAATATTTATCACCATGCACCGGCTGCCTTTGTGGAAATGCTGATGCAAGTGATAATAAAAAAACAGATGGAAAATTTTACCATCATACAATCGTTTGATGTAAGAACGCTGCAATACCTGCACCTCCATTATCCAAATATCAAGACAGCATTGCTGGTGGAAGACTTTGACAAACGTTCATTGGCTGCACAATTACATCAGCTTGGCTTTATGCCCACTATTTACAGTCCGCATTTTTCTTTGGTGAATGAATCATTGATAAACGAATGCCATCGGCAGCATATAAAAATAATACCGTGGACGGTAAATGAAAAAGATATAATTGCAGCACTGAAAAAGATGGGCGTGGATGGCATCATCTCCGATTATCCGGCTTTACTAAATGAATAAATATGCAGCACCAGTTTTCAATAGCGTATGCAAGGTCATTGGATAATAAGGACAGCCTGCATCATTACAGGGAGCAGTTTTTTGCACCTTCCATTCATGGAAAACGGGCAGTGTATTTTTTAGGCAACTCACTTGGCCTGCAGCCAAAAAA
>JAYWIB010000223.1:0-13471 GCA_043789265.1 Chitinophagaceae bacterium | reverse complement strand
TGCAATACATGCTGCACCACTGAAAGACGAAACTGCTGCCCGCCAACAATTAAAAGCATTGCTGACAACAGCCGTACAAAGGCAACTGATAAGCGATGTACCCATTGGAACTTTCCTGAGTGGTGGTGTGGATAGCAGCCTTGTTACAGCAATTGCCTCCACCCTAACACCACACAAAGTAAAAACTTTCAGCATAGCCATTGATGATGGCAAATACAATGAATCTGCTTATGCAGCCACGGTGGCCAAAAAATTAAATACGGATCATCACGAGTTTCAGGTAAAGGAACAACAAGTAATGGAACTAGTGGATAAACTGATACCTGCTTATGATGAACCCTATGCAGATCCATCCGCATTTCCTACCATGATGGTATCCAAGCTTGCAAGGCAGCAAGTAACGGTAACATTAAGCGGCGATGGTGGTGATGAATTGTTTATGGGTTACAATGCTTATTCCTGGGCAACAAGACTCGACAGCAATTTGGTAACACACGCCTTGCGTAAGCCCATATACCATGCATCAAAACTGCTGAACAGCCGTGCAGAAAGAGCAGGACAAATGTTTAACTATGCTTCCGCACACAATAAATGCTCACACATTTTTTCTACTGAACAATATTATTTTAGCGAACATGATTTAAATGATCTGCTGATAAATCCCGTTTTTAATTTTGACGAAATCAATGAGCTTAATGTAAAAGGAAGAACATTAACTGCAGCAGAAAATCAATCGCTGTGGGATTTAAAGTCTTACTTAAAAGATGAACTGCTTGTAAAAGCAGACAGGGCAAGTATGCAGTATGGACTGGAAACACGGGTACCCCTGCTGGATACAGATGTTGTAAACTTTGCATTGAACCTGCATCACCGTTTAAAAATAAACAGGCACGGCACAATGAAATATTTATTAAAAGAAGTGCTGTACGATTACCTGCCCCGCCAGTTATTTGACCGCCCCAAATGGGGGTTCAGCATACCATTGAACAAGTGGCTGCGTGGCGATTTGTTTCCACTAATGGATAAGTATACATCCAAAGAAATAATTGAGCAATACAATTATGTAGATTATACAAAAGTGGCAGTTATAAAAAAAGAATACATGGCGGGCAAAGATTTTCTATATGGAAGGCTTTGGCTGATAACTATATTGCACTGGTGGCTGCATCAGCATGATAAAAGCAATCAATGATATTCTATTCCAAACATACTGCCCTTGTATTGCTGCTGCATCGTGTGCTGCCTGTGAGGGATGCAATGTGGGATCCGATGGATCCAAAACTGTTTGAACGCACCCTGCAGTATGTACAAAAACATTTTCATGTAATTGCCTTGCAGGAATTATTGTTTCATCGCCCTGCTGTATCATCTAAGCCACTTGCTGCCATTACATTTGATGATGGCTACCGGGATTTTATAGACTACTCCATTCCATTGCTTAAAAAATACAACATACCGGCCAGTATGTTTGTAACCACCGATTGTATAGAAAACAATTTACCTACCTGGACCTACTTGCTGGATACGGTGTTTGAAAAATCAGGCATACTTTGTTTCAGCGATTTTGATGCATCGGCACTGCCTGCCGAATACAGTAAGACCAACTGGGGTTCAGCAGCAGAAAGAATTGCGTATGGCAAAAAAATAAAGCAACATTTAAAATGGATACCGTCATTGCAGCGGAAAAAAATCATTAACGCCATTTTAAAAAATTTGTACGATGTGACTTTGCCCGTTGGGATGATGATGGGTTGGGATGAAGTTCGGCAGGCACAAGCAGCAGGTTATGAAATTGGCGCCCATTCAGTTTCTCACCCTACGCTCGCTACCCTTGAAGATGATGTAGAACTGGATTATGAATTAAATTATTCCGCACAGCAGCTACACGAAAAAGCAGGGATAGAAAAATCAGTTTTTTCTTACCCCTGCGGCAGTTATGATGAACGGGTGATGGCACACACACAAAGGGCAGGTTATAAAGCAGGGCTTGCTGTGGATAGAAAATTATATGAGCCCATGAAAGACAATATATATGCAGTGCCACGGATAGAACTGTACAATGAAAGCTGGCTGAAAGCAGGCATGCGGATGAATGGAACCATTTCATTTATTGAAAAATTTATAAAAAATTGAAAGTAGTATTACTCTGCGGCCATCAGCCCAACCAGGTGGCGCTGGCTAATAAAATAGCGGCAAGGTTTACACTTGCAGGCATTGCCATTGAACAGCCTGTTGCAAAAAAATTTACTGCATTTTCATTTTCAGCACTACTGGATAAAATTTTGAACAGAACTGTTTTTCTCCCGATACACCGCTGCTGGATTGATTTGCTGCAATTTTATAAAAAACAACATCCGGCATTTCCTGCAGCAGAAAAATGTGTGGTAAATAATATCAATGACGATGCTGTGGTAAATTTTTTACAAAAAATTAAACCCGATTTAATAATGGTGTCAGGTACAGCCATGCTTAAAAAAAAGATATTGAGTGTACCGGTGGCAAAAGGCATCATTAATTTACACACAGGTCTTTCGCCTTATGTAAAGGGAGCACCCAACTGTACCAACTGGTGCCTCGCTACCGGCAATTTTCACCTGGTGGGCAACACCGTAATGTGGATAGATGCAGGAATAGACAGCGGTGATATTATTACTACAGAACAAACAGTGCTTAACGGAACTGAAAATTTATTGGAACTGCATGTAAAAGTTATGGAGCATGCACATGATTTATATGTAAGGGCTGCGGATAAAATAGAAAAAGATTGTACCCGCTGCCCGAAAGTAAAACAGTCATCCATTGCAGCAGGTGTTACTTACTACAGCAGGCAATGGAACAGTGCTGCAAAATGGCGGATGCTCCGCAACTTTAAAAACTATGCGGCCTGTTTTTCAAAAAGCAATCATCACGTTACTGAAAATATTATAACAGTACCATTACAATCCTGAAGATGCAGCCGGTAAAAAAAAACATACTGTTTATTTCTTATGATGGCATGACTGACCCGCTGGGGCAAAGCCAGATAATACCGTACATGCAGGGACTTAGCAAAAAAGGGTATCAAATATTTATATTAAGCTGCGAAAAGAAACAGGCTTTTGTACAACATGAAGCCGCCGTAAAAAATATGCTGGAAGGATACAGCATACAATGGCATACGGTGATGTATACAAAAAGCCCGCCTGTATTATCCACGATAAAGGATATTGTAAATTTGAGAAGGGCAGCAAAAAAAATCCACCGCAAACACTCTATAGATTTGGTGCATACAAGGCCAGGCATACCAGCGCTGGTGGGGCTTTGGATGAAAAATAAATTTCACATCCGTTTCCTGCATGATATACGGGAGTTTTATGCAGACAGCCGTGTGGATGGAGGCATATGGAATATCCGCAATCCCCTTTTTCGTAATATCTATCATTATTTTAAAAATAAAGAAGCGGCACAAACTTCGGCTTGCGATGGCATGGTATGCCTTACCTACGCCGCAGAAAAAATTATCCGGCAGCAGCCTGCTTTTAAAAAAAATACACCCCTTGCCGTAATACCCTGCAGTGCAGATATGCAATTGTTTGATCCGGCAAATATTACTGACCAGCAAAAAGAAGCATTAAAAAAAGAATTGAACATTCAGCATTGTGATTTTATTGTAAGTTATCTCGGCTCCGTTGGCGGATGGTATATGACGGATGAAATGATGCAGTTTTGCAAATTGCTTTCAGATAAAAAAAGCAATGCAAAATTTTTATTCATTACCCCACACCTGCATGATGTAATTACACAGAAGGCAGCAGATGCAGGCATACCAAAAGAAAAAATAATAATCCGGCAGAGCAAAAGAAATGAAGTACCTGCGTTGCTTGCACTCAGTCATTACTCCTTATTTTTTATTAAGCCCTGCTTTTCAAAATTATCATCATCCCCTACCAAGCATGGAGAAATAATGGCGATGGGTATACCCGTAATCACCAATGCTGGCGTAGGCGATGTAAAAGAAATCATTGAGCGGTATCAATCTGGTTTTGTGGTAGATGAATTTGCGGAAAAGAGTTTCTTACAAGTGGCGGATGCCATCACTGCTGGTAAATCTTTTGATGCGACAGCCATACGGAAAGGCGCCTGCGAATATTATTCGCTTACCAAAGCAGTGGAACAGTATGCAGCCATGTATAAAGCCATCCTGTACAAATAATTGTATGGCGTAATTTTATTATTGTAAATACAAAAAGTACAGCGCCTTTTTTAAGGAGGCGCTGTGCAAAAAGATTAAAGCTGCTTTTTATCTCCGCCAAAAAATCCACCTAATTTTTCTTTTACATCATCAAATACATCTTCTGCCTTGTGGGCTGCATTTTTTGCAAAGGCTTCTACTTTTTCCCCGGCCTCGCCTGGTATTACATCACTTATTTTATCCATGATGCTGGTTTCGGCCACGGCGGGTGTGGCCGCCAGCGATGCAGTAGCATCCGCATCTGCGGCACTGCCAAGCAGGTTATCCACTGCCCCTGCCATCATTGGAAATTTTTCTTTAACAAAATCTTTAATGGTATCAATTGCTGTAGCGGCCTGGGCGGCATTGATGCCGGCTCTTTGTGTAAGGCGTGTAATAAGTTCCTGCATAATGTGAAGTTTGTTTGTGAGCAACAAATATGGCGATTTTTCCCGGTATATTTTAAGGAATGTATGGATGAACTTATTATGATTTTTATTCAGTATCGTACCTGTCCACCCGTTCAATGCCGGGCAGGTTCAGCAGCCTGTTGCACAATGCATCCAGTTCATCCTTATCATGTACAAATATTTTTAGATTGCCCTGAAAGATGCCATCCTTTGCTTCAATCGTCATGGCGGAAATATTGAATTTCATTTCGCCGCTGATGAGGTTGGTTATTTTATGAATAACGCCCACATCATCCAGGCCTACAATTTTTAAACCGGTAAGAAAAGAAATTTCTTTGTTCTTTGCCCACTTTGTTTTTACCACCCTGTGGCCGTAATTGGCAAGCAGCCTGGCAGCATTGGGGCAATTGGTGCGGTGAATTTTTAATCCCTCTGCGGTAGATACAAAACCAAATACATCATCGCCGGGTATTGGCTTGCAGCAATTTGCCAGCGTATATTGTATGCGATCGCTGCTTTCACCAAAAATAATTAATTCGGTATCTTTTTTATCGAGCGTTTTTACCGGCGCATCGGCTTCATGCTTTGAGTCTGCTTCAGGCTTTACAGGCCTCGGTAAAAAGATCCGGTCGCCGGATGCAGTAAAATCTTTCAGTTCTTTAAGATCAATTTTTTTGGTGGCAATTTCATACAGTAAATCCAGCGAAGAATTTAATTTGTAAAATGAAGTGAGTTCTTCCATGTTGTGCTGTGTCATCATGCCTCCAATGGCTTCCAGTTTTTTTTGTAAAATGTGTTTGCCATCTTCCGCCACTTTTCTTTTTTCTTCTTTAAGGGTATCTTTTATTTTTTGCTTGGCCTTACTGGTTACCACCTGCTTCAGCCATTCCTGGCTGGGCTTTTGTTTGGCGCTGGTAATAATTTCTATCTGGTCGCCGCTGCGGAGTTTATAGCCAATAGGCACCAGCTTATGATTTACTTTAGCACCAATGCAGCGGCTGCCTACGGCTGTATGCACATTAAAAGCAAAATCCAGTGCAGTGGCGCCAATGGGCAGCATTTTTATATCGCCCTTTGGTGTGTATACATAAATTTCTTCTGCAAGAAAAGACGTTTTAAAATCCTGTAAAAAATCAATGGAGTTGGTATCCTGGCTGCTCAGTGCTTCCCGTATCTGGTGAAACCATTGGTCGAACCTGTTTTCTTCTGTAGTCCCTTCCTTGTATTTCCAGTGAGCGGCAAGACCTTTTTCTGCAATTTCATTCATGCGTTTGGTGCGTATCTGCACTTCCACCCATTTTCCCTGAGGCCCCATCACCGTGGTGTGCAATGCTTCGTAGCCATTGCTCTTGGGATTGCTCAGCCAGTCCCGCAATCTTTCCGGCGAAGGATTGTATGCATCTGTAATAATGCTGTATACTTTCCAGCAATCTGCTTTTTCTCTTTCATGCGGCGAGTCTACTATAATGCGGATGGCAAATAAGTCATACACTTCTTCAAAGCTTACGCCCTTTTTTTTCATTTTATTCCAGATGGAATGAATACTTTTTGGCCTGCCATGAATTTCAAAATTAAAATCAGCATCCGCCAGTTTATCTTTCAACGGGCGGATAAAGTCATTGATATACCGGGTGCGTTCTCTTTTTGTATCATTTAATTTTTGGGCAATGTAGCGGTACGTATCCGGCTCCAGGTATTTCATGGAAAGGTCTTCCATTTCTGTTTTTATGGCATACAGGCCCATGCGGTGCGCCAGCGGTGCATACACATACACTGTTTCGCTTGAAATTTTTAACTGCTTCTCCCTTTTCATGCTGTCCATCGTACGCATGTTGTGCAGCCTGTCTGCCAGTTTTATTAAAATTACTCTTGGGTCATCCGTAAGCGTTAGTAAAATCTTTTTAAAATTTTCTGCCTGCTGGCTGGTGTTGGTATCCATCACCGTACTTATCTTAGTAAGGCCATCCACAATTTTTGCTATTTCGGTGCCAAACTCCCTTTTGATATCATCAATAACTATATCGGTATCTTCCACCGTATCATGCAGCAAGGCACAGATGGTGCTTCGTACACCCAGCCCAATTTCTTCCACACAAATTTTTGCTACTGCTAGCGGGTGAAGAATATACGGCTCACCACTTTTTCGGCGCATGGTTTTATGTGCTTCCACCGCCAGTTCAAAAGCATGCCGCACCATTTCTTTGTCACCGGGCTTTAGCTTAGGTTTTAAATCTTTCAGCAGGGCACGGTAATGCCGCAGTATTTCTCTTTTTTCCTGCTCCGCTGTCAGCGTATATTTTATAATAGGTTCTGTTATTTCCATGAGTAAAACGAATTTACTTGAAAAAATTTTGTTTTGCTGCTTACGTAAGGGCAGCAGGCATTATTAAACAATTCTATTAGCGCCTTTGTTGAAAACGAAGCAACACATAAACACAGCTTTTATTTATAAACCGCTTTTCTTTATTTTTTAGTAATGGAAGCCGGGGGGTTCTGGCTTTTTTTGTTGTGGTGCAATTATACCTTTTTCAAATGGTGAGTTTTTACTGAATTCCCTTACTTTTGCAGCCCAAAACCTGTACGGCATTTATAAGTACAGTTAAACCGGATGTGGCGAAATTGGCAGACGCACCAGACTTAGGATCTGGCGGAGTAATCCATGTAGGTTCGACCCCTATCATCCGGACATTGTAAAAGTTGACAAGTAAAAGCGTTGATAAGTACAGGCTTTGCCGGCAGCTTTCACTTATCAACTTTTTTATTTTTTAATATTAAATACACAGTATGGCTACAGTAGCAAGAGAGAACATCGGGTTGCTCAACGATAAAATAACCGTAAAGGTATCTAAGGAAGATTACCTGCCCACTTTTGAAAAAAAGCTGAAAGAATATAGTAAGAACGCTAACATACCAGGGTTTAGAAAAGGAATGGTGCCGACCGGTATGGTAAAGAAAATGTATGGCGCTTCCATATATACCGACGAAATTTTGAAGACAGTGGAAAAAGAATTGTTTGGCTACCTGCAAACGGAACAGCCAGACATTTTTGCCCAGCCCATGGCACTTGACGCAGACATACGCAAAATGGATTTTAATAATCCGGCAGATTATGAATTTGGTTTTGAAATTGGACTGAAGCCTGCATTTGAACTGCCTCCACTGAACACTGCATCTATTACTTTTTATAAAGTAAAAATAACGGATGATATGCTGCAGGAAGCATCAGAGCGCCTGCTGGTAAAAGGTGGCAACATGACGGAGCCTGAAACCATTAGCAGCGAAGAAAATATATTGAATGTATTGTTTACAGAAACTGACCAGGAAGGCAATGCTGTGGAAGCTGGTATAGAAAAAGAAAATTCTGTATTGCTGAAATATGTAACACCTGCTGTGCAGCAGCATTTGATGGGCAAAAAGAAAGATGACCGCATTGTGGTTAAATTAGCTGACTGCTTTGAAGGTGATAACCTGCAGATGATACTGGCCGATTTGGGTATTGACAAAAATGATACCGCTGCCGCCGAAAAATATTTCAGGCTTATGCTTGTAAAAATTGGGCTGGTGGAAAAAAGAACAATGGAAGAAAGTTTTTACAACGAAATTTTTCCAGGCGCAGCCATTGCCACTGAAGATGAATTCAGAAAAAAACTGAAAGAAGATTTTGAGCAATACTGGAATGGTGAGAGCCGTAATCAACTGCACGACCAGCTCTACCATTACCTGCTGGACAATACTCACATGGAATTTCCTGCAGACTTTTTAAAACGCTGGCTGCAAACGGGAGCCGAACAACGTAAAACCGCCGAAGAAGCAGAAGCAGAATTTCCCATCTTCAGCAACCAGTTGAAATGGACACTTATCAGTGATAAAATAATTAAAGAAAATAACCTGGATGTAACCCACGAAGAATTGAAAGGTTCTTTCAAAAAACAGGTGATGGGCTATTTTGGCAATATGAGCCTGGGGGATGATACATCCTGGATTGACAGCTACGTAGATAGGATGATGAAAGATGAAAAACAGGTGGACAGTGCCTACCGCCGCATAGTTACTGAAAAATTATTTAAATGGGCTGAAGCACAGGTAAGTCCGCCAGAAAAAGAAATAACTGCAGAAGAGCTCACAGCAATGCAGCACAATCACCAGCATTAAAAATTGATAGATACCAGCAAAGCCCCCCGCAAGCGGGGGCTTTTTTTATTTAATAAATTACAGATGATTTTGAGTACATTAGATTCAGTATTTCTTCATCCTCAAAATCCCCATCTATGACCATTGATAAAATAATCATCAGCAACCGCACTGCACTGCTGCACAAATATGGCACAGCAGGTGTAAAAAAAATCAATACAGCATTAAGGGCTTTGATTGCAGCCGATAAAAAACGTCAGGTAAAAAGTTTGTTGATTTTTGCAGACGACAGCAAGGCCTTAAAAAAAGCCAAGGGCAAAGCAGTAACGGATGTAACCAATGCAGAACAATATAAAATGGCCATTGACAGCCTGTATAATTTTTATCATCCCGATTATATTCTGTTGCTGGGTGCACAGGATGTAATTCCGCATTGCCGCTTTAAGATACCCATTCCTGGAGATGATGATACGATGGTACCCAGTGATGTGCCTTATGCATGTGAAGCAGCCTTCAGCCGCAATGCAGGAGATTTTATTGCACCTGCAAGGGTATTGGGCAGGCTGCCGGATATAACCGGCGCAACTGATGCAGCTTACCTGGTATCGTTGCTGCACAACAGCGCCAAATGGAAACCATTGAAAGCGGCTGCTTATAAAAATTATTTTTCGCTGAGTGTAAAATGGTGGCAAAAATCAACGCAGCTTTCGCTCAGTAATATTTTTCAAAACAGCAGCAACATGCAATTGGCTCCACCGGCAGCCGGACCATATACCAGCAAAGCATTGAGCGCCCTTATGCATTTTTATAACTGCCATGGCGGCCTTCGTACGCCGGAATTTTATGGCCAGTCTGCTGAAACATCGGGCAGCTACCCCGTGTGCATGGAGTCGGGTATGCTGAAAGATAAACTTACATACGGCACCGTGGCGGCAGCGGAATGCTGCTATGGCGGACTGCTGTATAATCCGGTACGGCCCACCAAAATAATGATACCTATCGCTAACGCCTACCTGCAAAATAATGCCATAGCCTATGTGGGCAGCACCACCGCCGCATATGGGCCGGCAGATGGGCAGGGTGCTGCTGATTACGTTACGCAGTACTTTTTAATTGCGGTATTAAAAGGCGCCTCATCGGGCCGTGCCTTTTTAGAAGCACAGCAGCGCTTTGTAGAAAAAGGAGATGTAAAAATGGACCCGGTAGATTTAAAAACAATCATCCAGTTTTTATTGCTGGGAGACCCAAGCCTTTCGCCGGTAGAGGAAACACCTAAAACCACACCCGGTAAAACAGCGGTACGTGGCATACTAAATAAAAACGACCATGCCGTAAAAGAAAGAAAAGAGCGGCGTATAAAACTGGCAGAGAAAAGTTTTTTTATCAGCAGTGTAAGTGATTCGCCTGTAGCTATAACTGCTGAACCCACAGGTACATTAAAAACGGCGATAGATACTGTATTAAAAGAATACCAGTTTACCCACCAGGAAAAAATATCCTACGGTTTTAAAAAAAGAAAATCTACCACCCGATCAAAAAATCCTGGCAGCAGCCAGCAATATCACTATCATATATACAGCCGCAAACAAAGCAACGCAGTGCTGGATACTGTAAGTTTGCTGGTAATACAGGAAGTAGATAAAAAAATAATGGAGATAAAAGAATATGTACGGAGAGGATGATGTAAAGAAAACCACGCTCGCCGGCACCATTCAAAAAGCTGCGCTGGGCGGCCTCAGCAAGAGTGCCCATACGGGCTTTGTGCTGCATACAAATGAGGCACAAATAAAATTACGCAGGGATGGCGCCAGTCCATTTTATGACAACTATTTTGAACCTTATGAAAACATGCTTGTAAAAGTGGATGGCTATGATATGCAGGAATATTTTTTGGTAACGGCGTTAAGGCAACAAACAACCAGCCGGAAAAAATAAAACAATTTACCGTCGGCCCCGGCACACGCTAACTAAATAAAAATTCAACATCGTCTTTAGATAATTTTTTTATAAAGCCGGCGTCTTCTGTTACCAGGTCATTGGCTATTTGTTTTTTTCTTTGCTGAAGCTGCACTATTTTTTCCTCCACGGAATCTTTACAAATCATTTTATAGGCAAATATTTTTTTTGTTTGTCCAATGCGGTGTGTACGGTCTATGGCCTGCTGCTCCACAGCAGGATTCCACCAGGGATCTACAATGTATACATAATCCGCAGCGGTAAGATTCAGCCCTACACCGCCTGCTTTCAGGCTTATTAAAAACACTTTTATTTTTTCGTCTTGCTGAAAATTATCAACGGCTTCTTGTCTTTTTACTGCAGGTGTGCTGCCATCCAGGTAGCTGTATATAATCTTCTTTTCATCCAGTTCAGTTTTTACTAACTGCAGCATTTCGGTAAACTGGCTAAACACCAGCAGCTTGTGCTTACCGGTATTTTCCTGCAGTTCCCTTACCAGTTCATCTATCTTAATACTTTTGGTGGCAGTTACTTCCGCATCCTTTACCAATTGAGGACTGTCGCATATTTGCCGCAGGCGCAGCAAGCCTTCCAGCACATACATACCCGCCTTTGCCATTCCATCCTCTTCAATTTTTTTCATCAGCATTTTTCGGTAGTAATTTTTATAATCGTCATATACTGCCTGCTGCTCCCTACCCATCTGGCACCACAGAATGGTTTCTGTTTTGTCCGGCAAATCTTTGGCCACCTGCTCCTTGGTGCGCCGCAATAAAAATGGATAAATTAACTGACGCAGCGCTTTGCTTTTTTCTGCATCGTTATTTTTATCAATAGGATTTGCAAATTCAGTTTTATAAAAATCTTTACTGCCCAGCAGGCCCGGGTTGATGAAATTAAACTGGGCAAATAAATCAAACGTATTGTTCTGCACCGGTGTGCCGCTCATTACAAGCCTGTTTTTCGACCTGAGTAACTGTACTGCTTTTGTAACCTGTGCCTCCGGGTTTTTTATTGCCTGGCTTTCGTCCAGTATTACATAATGCCAGTGAAATTTCAGCATTTGCTCCATATCATTTCTTACTATGCCATAGCTGGTGAGCACTAAATCGTAATCTTCAAAATGTTCATTTGTAAACTCCCTGCTGCCGCCGTAATAAATATGGTATTTTATTTTGGGTGCAAATTTTTTCAATTCATTCTCCCAGTTGTAAATAAGCGAAGTGGGGCATACTACCAGATGAGTGCTGCTTTTGTATTTTTCTTTTAAATACTGCAGAAAGGTTATCACCTGCAATGTTTTTCCCAGTCCCATATCATCAGCAAGGCAGCCGCCCCAGCCAAGTTCATCCAACGTTTGCATCCATTGAAAACCGCTGAGCTGATAAGGCCGCAGTGTTGCTTTTATTTGTCTGCTGTGCTGCACCAATTGTAAATTTTCAATATTTTTCAGCTTTTGTTTTTTAGCCTCTATTTCCTGTACAATAACTTCCTCGTCTATCTGGTTGTGCAATTGATCTATCAGGGTAAAATGAAGTTTGCTTACCCTCAGCGATCCATCCTGCTGCTGGTCACCCATCTTAAATACTAGGCTGAACTGCTGTATCCATTCTTCGGGCAGCACACCAAAAGTACCATCACCCAGCACTATTATATGCTGCTTGTTCATGATGGCTTTTCTAATGTCTTTAAAAGGAACTTCCTCATCACCAAAACTTACTTTTATTTTTAAATCAAACCAGTCAATACCACTGCCGGTTTTCATTTCCCATTTAGGCTTGTTGGTATTGTACCTGAAGCGTTTTAAATCTTCCATCCCCTTTACCACAAAACCATTTTCTTGCAGGTAGCGCACAGTTTTTAAAAACCAGTTGCCCTTCATCACTTCATTAAAGTGAACATAAAAAAAATCATTTTGCCGCTGCCGGTTAAATGTATCATGCAATGGCCGGAGGGTTTCAAAAAATTGTTTTTCCTCAGCAGCATTTCTTTTTATCAGCATCAATGCGCTGTTTTCTTTTTGACTGATGATATCTTCTGGTGTGCTGCTGTAGTCTGCAAGGTGGCCATCGTACAAAAACTGTGGCTGCAGCATCAAAAACTGGTTATTGAATTCTTTCAGCAGTACGTGTGGCTGCATTTGTGTTTCCACTATTTCTGTTTCAAACTCAGGTGGCAGATGTACGGTATATCTCTCCTGCAGCGGTGCAATGATATTTTTTATGGCATCCAGTTTTTGCTGTACCGGAATTTTTATAAACCCATTGGCAAATTGCGACATTACTGTAAGGTCGTCTGCATTTTTTAAGATGTGATAATCGTCATTACGCCTGAATAAAAAATTGTAATAGCTGTACACTTCATCCTCCGGCTGCGTTGATGGCATATTTTCAAAAACCGGATTCAATGAAATGGTTATAAACTTTTCATTGGCAGTTACTGTAAATAAAAGCTCCACTTTGCCTGTACTTAGCCTGACGGGTTTGCAATTTTTAGTGCTGTAATTTCCTTCCTCCAGCATAAAAATATTTTCGTTTGCGGCTATATGCGGCCACATTTTTATGATGGTGCTGATGTAATGTTCTTTTAATACAAAACCTGCTTCTGTACTCATCTGGTTCCACGGATTGCCATAGTGTGATAAATAAGCATACCCTTTCGACTTTAAATATTCCAGCAGTTTAGCATCAGATAATTGAAGCGCCAAATTAAATTCTTCATCATTCAACTGCCTGAGTAATGGAAGTGTGGCAGCAGTATTAAG
>JAYWIB010000222.1:0-3674 GCA_043789265.1 Chitinophagaceae bacterium | reverse complement strand
AATTGACCAATACAGCCGGCGTAACAGATGGTGCTATGCGGCTTTAAGGCAACGGTCATTTATTGATACAGCCCGATAAAAATTTCATGCAATTAAGGGTTATAAAAAATTATTACCATGCGTACAATTTTATTATTAATAATATGCAGTTGCCTTTTTCGTGAGATGGCTGCACAATCAAACATTACTGCTGCAGAATATTTTGTTGATACGGATCCAGGTTTTGGCAAGGCTACCAGTATAACCATTACATCACCCTCTACCAACATTACCAACCAGGCATTTACTGTTGCCCTAAGTGCTGTTGCACAGGGCGTACACAATCTTTTTATCAGGAGCAGGAATGCCGGTGGAAAATGGAGCGTTGCCAGCCGTTTTGTTTTCTACAAAACTTCTTCAGGTACTGGTGCCGCCAATATTGTAAAGGCTGAATATTTCTTTGATGGTGATCCGGGCTTTGGCAATGCGTTTAATATTTCGCTGACGACAGGCACTGATGTGCAAAATATAAACTTCGATGCCGCCATTGGAGCGTTGCCTGCAGGCGTACATCAATTATTTATCCGCAGCAGAAATGCCAATGGAAAATGGAGCTTAACAAACAGGTTTGTTTTATACAAACAAAATGCTGCAAATGGATTACCTGCTGCAGATATAACCAACGTGGAATATTTTATTGATACCGATCCCGGCTTTAACAATGCGGTACCTGTAGCTGTAAATGCGGCACCGGCAATTGCAGATTTTGTAATGCCGGTAAATATTTCTGGTCTTGCTGCCGGCAATCACAAACTGTACATCCGCAGCCGTGCCGGCACCGGGATGAGTATTACCAACGCCTATACTTTCAATATTGCGTCCACGGCGGCTTCACCTTTTATCAATGTAAATGCAATTACTAAAAGGCAACTGTGTGCAAGAGACAGTGTAAAAATTTCTTTTGATGCAAGGGGTACGTATAATGCAGGCAATGTATTTAATGCAGAGCTCAGCAATACTTCCGGATCCTTTGCAGCGCCGGTAGTGATAGGATCATCTGCAGGCACGAGGAGTGCAATCATCGCCTGCAAAATTCCTCCTGCTACTGTTGGCGGAAACAATTACAGGGTACGGGTAAGCAGCACCAATCCGGCAGTAACCGGAGTGGGAGGCAGCGATGCATTAACCATTGGCAACTGGCCAAATCTTGGCCCCGATACTACAGCCTACCAGCTATGCCCTGGCGGCAGTGTTAACCTAAATCCATTATACAGCACCACCGGCCTCACCGCAGTTTGGAACACGGCCAACCCTGCAGCAGTACCTGCAGGCACTTACCGGTTAACGGTTACTAACAGTTACGGGTGTACGGATACTGCATTTGCTGCTACAGTACTGGAGGTGGCCACATGGACGGGTGCCAGCAGCAACAACTGGCATACAGCAGCCAACTGGAATATTAGCAAAGTGCCTGCTGAAAATACTCATGTAATAATACCTGGCGGAACACCCAATCCATGCATCATCAGCAGCAGCAATGCGGCGGCGGCAAGTATACAGGTGAGGAATGGCGCCAGTTTACAAATTACCAATAGCAGGGTTACCAACGTTTCAGGAAAATGCAGTACGCTTCCAGTCAATTAAAAAACACACGTTACATAATTAGTAACACAAAGTTTTTTAGAGGCACTAACATCAACGGATAGCTTTTATTATTAACAGTAAAAATAATTACCACCAATGAACTTTATAAAAATACCATTTGACCGGGGTATATACATGGTACAGGCAGAAGAAATAATAAGGGTGGAAGGCCTCAGCAACTACAGCAAAATATTTTTTTCTGCAGGCAAGCCCGTTATAGTGGCTAAAGTGCTGCACTGGTTTGAAGACCGCCTGCCGGTACAAATGTTTGCAAGGGTACACCGCAGTCACCTGGTTAATAAAATATTTATGCATGAAATAAATGGTACTCACTTTTCTAATCTGTTACTTAAAAATGGAGACAACATTCCGATAAGCAGGAGAAAAAAATTATTGCTGAAGGCGGGATAAACAACAGGTTTTAAAAACAACTGCTTAGCATATGTAAAAAATAAAAAAAGCATGCCCAAATTCCTGATAGAAAGAGACTGGCCAAATGCCGGATTGCTTTCGCAAGATGAATTAAAAGATATGGCACAGCAGTCATGCGATGTATTGAGCAATATGCAAATACCGGTGCATTGGGTACACAGTTATGTAACGGAAAATAACTTGTACTGTGTGTACATAGCGCCTGATGAAGAAGCTTTGCTGGAACACGCCAGCTATGGAGGCTTTTCGGCAAAGAAAATAAGCATGGTAAAACAGATTATTGATCCTGTTACTGCCGAACAATCCTTGTAAATAAATTCCAGATTATTGCGACGGTTTTAAAAATTTGCCTAACGTTCCACTATAAAATCTGTGTGCGGCAGACTCTGATATACCACTCCGATGGAGCTGGCAATTTTGTCTATTGCATTTGTATTTCTACTGACATGCCGCCACGCAGTGGCTGCTCAGTTTATTCTATATCGTTTTATGTATTTCAAAATTTGCTTTTGTGTTTTAATCTCTTAGCTCCTGCGGAGCGCCATGTCAGTAGAAAACCACGATATTGTTTTTTGAAGTTATAGCTCCGGAGAAGCGGCATGTAAATCGGAACCGCAGGTTTAGCAGAATCTCTTCATCATCATAAAATTCAAATAAATACTATGATGCTCCTGTTTATTCAATACATAATCCAATATGGGTTTCGGTAAAATCATTTTGGACACATGTTTGTAAAATCTATTTCCTATTTTGTATGAAATGACTACAGGATACATAGCAGCATTTGCAACATTATTTGCCTGGACGATTTCCACATTTGCACTGGCAAAACTTACCCGGCTTCAGGATGCTTATGTATTAAATAAGGCGGCACTTTTCTTCAGCATTTTTTTGTTAGGCATACTCGTTTGTGTATTAGACAGGCTGGCACCCTGGCAATTGTTTACGGTGCCCAGTTCCTCCAACTGGCTGTGGCTGGGCATTTCAGGCATCCTTGGCAAGTCGGCCGGCGACTACTGCAGCTTTTGTTCACTCCGTATTTTAGGAGCCAGAAGGCGGAGCATGATAACAACCCTTGGCCCTGGATTTACCTGGCTGTGCGGCCTGATTATTTTGAATGAAACAATGAACGGGCCGGGCATTGCCGCCATGCTGCTTACCATTTTTTTTCTTGTACTCTTTATAAACAGCAGTGCAGAAAAAAATGAAGTGGAAAAAGAAAACTTTGGCTTACCCCTTACAGGTTTTTTATTTGGCATTGCAGCGGCTGCATTAACAGGACTTGCATTTGTATTATCCAAAAAAACTTTTATTGAACCCGGTAATAACATATCTGCATTTCATGGCACCTGGATACGTATCATCACCGCATTTTCGGCCCTGATGGTGTTCGATATTTTACGTAACAAACATACAGATTTTATTAAGCCATTCCTGGTTGATAAACAAAAGGCCATGCTGTTGTTTGCAGCCATTTTATTTGGTGCGGTGCTTGGCCTGTCCTTTTCGCTGATAGCCATTACAAATATGAATGCTGCTGCTGCCTATACTATTTTTTCATTGCTTCCCGTATCTGTTATTTTAGTGAGCGTAATTTTTTTTAAAAAGAAAATAAGCAT
>JAYWIB010000221.1:0-3680 GCA_043789265.1 Chitinophagaceae bacterium | reverse complement strand
GCAGGGTAAACGCCACCGGCTGATTGGATTAAGTGGATGGGGAGTAGTGGCTGAAATATGGCAACATACCGATAATGATCATCCAAGTGATGAAGAAGACATCGTTCGGGTTCAGGATGATTTTGGACGATAAGTACAGAATTTAAACAGCATTTTTAGTTATATCAGGGTTTATTTCAAATTCATCAATGTTTGCCAATGTTGTTTGTGCAATTTGCGATAAGGCTTCTTCCGTAAAAAATCCCTGATGAGCAGTAATCAATACATTGGGAAAGCTCAGCAAACGCAGAATCATATCGTCCTGTATTATATTTTCTGAAAGATCGTTAAAGAATAATTTTTCTTCCTGCTCATATACATCTAATCCTAAATAAGCAATTTTTCCGGATTTTAAATGTTCAATTACATCTTTCGTTTCAATAAGTCCGCCGCGGCTGGTATTTATCAGCATTACGCCTTCTTTCATTAAAACTATTGTCTGCTTACTGATGATATGTTTTGTTTGCTCATTTAAAGGGCAATGCAGAGATATGATATCACTTTGCTCAAATAAATTTATAAGTGGCAAATATTTTACACCCTTTGCTGAAAGCTGTTTGTTTTCAATCAAATCGAATGCAACCACTTTACATCCAAATCCAAGCATGATATTACAAAACACTTCTCCTATTTTTCCGGTGCCAACCACACCAACAGTTTTTCCGAACAAATCAAAACCTGTAAGCCGGTCAAGCGAAAAATTGCCCTCACGTATACGGTTATACGCTTTGTGCGTTTTACGGTTAAGGGTTAAAATGAGTGCCACCGCATGTTCGGCCACAGCATGAGGTGAGTAAGCTGGTACCCTTACCACCTTGATGCCCTGCTCCTTTGCTGCAGTCAAATCCACGTTATTAAACCCGGCACACCTAAGTGCAATCAATTTAACCCCGGCACTTTTTAAAAATGCTATTACCGCTCCATTCAGTTTGTCATTTACAAACACACATACCGCATCGCTACCAGCAGCAAGATTCATAGTTTGCTCATTAAGTTGTACCTCCAGGAAAACCAACTTATGTACAGAAACACAGCGGTTAAAAAATTCCCTGTCATAAGGTTTAGCGGAGAAGAAAGCAATTTTCATATTGCAAACTTACTGATCTAATAAACGATAAAACAATACTGCGTCTTACTATCTTATAATAGATGAGTTTTTCTATTTAATATAAAATGAAGTTCGTAATAAATTACAATCCTAATCAGCACTGAAAACCTCCTTCACACAATATCCTATATTTGCAACCTCCAAAAAATGGTTATATGTTCAATAAAAGAATCAAAATAAAACAATTGCTGGGCAGTGATGCAGCCAACTATCAAACAACGGTAATGGGCTGGGTGCGTACCTTTCGCAACAATCAGTTTATTGCATTGAATGATGGCAGCACCAACAGTAACCTGCAGGTAGTGGCCGCATTGGGAGATTTTGATGAATCGCTTTTAAAGAGAATAACTACCGGGGCTTGTATAAAAGCCAGCGGCGAAATCATTCCTTCTTTGGGTAAAGGTCAAAAGATAGAATTAAAGGCTGCTGCAATAGAAATACTGGGCGACAGTGATGCTGAAAAATTTCCGCTGCAGCCCAAAAAACACAGCCTTGAGTTTTTAAGGGACATTGCACATTTGCGTTTCCGTACAGGCACATTTGGTGCTGTCTTCCGGGTCCGCCATTCACTTGCTTTTGCGGTACATAAATTTTTTAACGAAAAAGGTTTTGTATACATGCACACGCCGGTAATAACTGCAAGCGATGCAGAAGGCGCCGGTGAAATGTTTCGGGTAACAACATTGCCTGTTGACGGAACTGCCCCCAGAAATGAAGATGGAAGCATAAACTTTAAAGAAGATTTTTTTGGCCGCAGCACCAACCTTACTGTTAGTGGCCAGTTGGAAGGTGAACTTGCTGCAATGGCCTTTAGTGATATTTATACATTTGGCCCAACATTCCGTGCAGAAAACTCAAACACTACCAGGCACCTTGCTGAGTTCTGGATGATAGAACCGGAGATGGCTTTTTATGACCTTGAGGACAATGCAAACCTTGCCGAAGAGTTTATCAAATATATTATTAAACATGCAATGGAAAACAACAGGGAAGACCTGGAGTTTCTGGCGCAGCGGCTTGCGGAAGAAGAAAAGGCTTTGCCTCAGGACAAAAGAAGTGAATCAGGATTGATGGAAAAATTAGACTTTGTGGTGAGCCATCATTTTGAACGCATCACCTACACACAAGCCATTGATATTTTAAAAGAAAGCAATCACAACAAAAAGAAAAAGTTTCAGTACGAAATAACCGGATGGGGAATGGATTTACAAAGTGAGCATGAAAGATATTTGGTGGAAAAACATTTTAAAAAACCGGTGATACTTACCAATTATCCGGCCTCCATCAAATCTTTTTACATGAGGTATGATGACAACTGTGAAGAAGGAAGACAAACTGTTGCAGCAATGGATATTTTAGCGCCAGGCATTGGAGAAATTGTGGGTGGCTCGCAAAGAGAAGAAAGGCTGGACAAGCTGGAACAAAAAATGAAAGACATGCATATACCTGTGGAAGAATTGAACTGGTATTTAGATACCAGAAGATATGGAAGTTGTCCACATGCTGGCTTTGGGCTTGGCTTTGAAAGGATGGTTCAGTTTGTAACAGGCATGGGAAATATCAGGGATGTAATTCCTTTTCCGAGGTATCCGAAGAGTGCGGAGTTTTAAACCTGTCCCCTTCCCGAAAAATCGGGATGTGCAAAAGGGGGAGTTAAGAAAGAGAATTAATATGCCGGCAGCTTTTATAAATAACTGCCGGCTTTTTAATTGAACAAAAAGAAATAAATTTACAACATGACGCTAATAGTAGATCCCAAAAATAAAAACGAAGAAAAAATTTTAAAAGCATTTCTCAACAGCCTGAATATCGGTTTCCACACACAGGCGGAGGAAGATGCCGCTTTGTATGCAGCCATGCTGAAAGGCCACAAAAGCAAACTCCTCAACAAGGAAGAAAAGAACCGTTTCATTAAAAAGATATCCGGCAAAAAATGAAAAATGAAATCAGGCAGTCATTTGTAAAAGACACTTTAAAATTGCCTCCCGGCGTTCAGAAAGAAATTGCATCGCTGATTGGAACAATTGAAACTGCCGGACAACTTTAAGAACTTCCTTCCTGTAAAGAACTTAAAGGATATAAAACAACTTACAGAATCAGGCTGGGAAATTACAGGGTTGGTTTTTTCCTTTAAAACAATACTGTGGAGCTGGTAAGGGTATTGGCAAGAAAAGATATTTACAATTATTTTCCATAGTCCAGAAAACAAAAATATACGCATGCTCTCCCTCAATTTTCAACCTTTTCCCACTCTGCAAACAGCAAGGCTGCACCTCCGTGAACTGACCCCGGAAGATGCAAATGAACTTTTTTTCCTCCGCTCAGATGCACAGGTGCTGCGCTATCTGGATAAACATCCGGCAAAGTCTGTGGAAGAAGCAATCGCTTTTATTGACACTATAAATAAAGAACAGCTAAATGGTGATACTGTAATGTGGGGCATTGCATTAAATGAAAGCCCCGTACTTATTGGCACCATCGGTTACTGGCGCATGCAGAAAGAACATTACCGTGCCGAGATTGGCTATGTGCT
>JAYWIB010000220.1:0-3695 GCA_043789265.1 Chitinophagaceae bacterium | reverse complement strand
GTTTAAGAACCCACAAAAGTTTTGGTGCAGGAGAATTTACTGATATCAAACTGCTGGTAGACTGGGCAAAAACCTGCGGCTTAAAACTAATACAGTTGCTCCCCATCAATGATACCACCGCCACGCACACCTGGGTAGATTCTTATCCCTATGCGGCCATCTCTGCTTTTGCACTGCATCCTCTTTATCTGAACCTGGAAAAAACAGCCGGCTCAAAAAATGCAGCGGTAGTAAATGCACTGGAACAAAAACGCCAGCAACTGAATGCCCTGCCAGATGTGGATTATGAAGCAGTGGTGGAGCAAAAATTTGCTGCCGCAAAAGAATTGTATCACCTGCAGAAAGATAAATTCAGCAACGACACAAAGTATTTTGAATTCTTTGATTTTAACCGGCACTGGCTGGTGCCTTATGCAGCTTTCTGTTACTTAAGAGATAAATACAAAACTTCCGATTACAACCAGTGGAGTACGCATAAAGTGTATGATGAAAATGAAATACAAAAATTAGCCTCACCCACGCAGAAACATTATGATGAAATAGCGCTGCATTATTTTATACAGTATCACCTGCATGTGCAGTTGAAAGAGGCTGCTGCGTATGCACATAAAAACGGCGTAATTGTAAAAGGTGATTTGCCCATTGGCATTTACCGCTTTGGCTGCGATGCATGGATGGCACCGGAACTGTACAATATGGATGCACAGGCTGGAGCGCCGCCGGATGACTTTGCCATCAAAGGGCAAAACTGGGGCTTCCCTACCTACAACTGGAAAAAAATGCAGGAAGATGGCTTCGCCTGGTGGCGCCAGCGCTTTGAGCAGATGAGCGAATACTTTGATGCCTACCGCATTGATCACATACTGGGCTTCTTCCGTATATGGAGTATTCCGCTGCATGCAGTGGAAGGCATTATGGGGCGCTTTGTGCCCGCCATACCGGTTTCTATCAATGAGCTGTATCAAAATCATATTTCGTTTGCCTACCACCGTTACTGCCGTCCTTACATTCCCGACCATGTGGTAAATGAACGCTTTGGCAGCCAGGCAGGTTATGTAAAAGAAACTTTTTTATACTGGATAGATGGCCTGTTTGAACTGAAACCTGAGTTTGATACGCAGCGGAAAGTGGAGCAATATTTTAACCAGTTGCCTGTTTCGGATACCAACCATTTTATAAAATATGGTTTGTTCGATTTAATCAGCAATGTAATTTTCTTTGAAGAAGAAGGTGGAAACATGCAGCAGTTTCATTTCCGTATAAATATGGAAAGCACCACCTCTTTCACGGATTTGGATGAGCATTCAAAAAATAAATTAAAAGAACTCTATATAAATTATTTTTTCAGCCGCCAGGATGATTTCTGGAAAAAGGAAGCCATGCATAAGCTACCGTCCTTAAAACGAAGCACCAATATGCTGGTATGCGGCGAAGACCTGGGCATGGTTCCCGAATGTGTGCCAGATGTAATGCGCCAGCTTGGTATGCTGAGCCTTGAAATTCAGCGCATGCCGAAAGATCCAACAAAAGATTTTTTTCATCCTGCAGATGCACCTTACCTGAGTGTGGTAACGCCTGCCACGCATGATATGAGTACCATCCGTGGCTGGTGGGAAGAAGACACCGCAAAAACACAGCGCTTTTACAACATCATGCTGGGGCATTATGGCGGCTCACCATATTATTGTGCTGCATGGATAAATAAAGAAATAGTAGTGCAGCACCTCTATTCACCTGCTATGTGGTGCATTTTTCAAATACAGGATTTGCTTGGCATCAGTGATGAACTGCGTCGTGAAAATCCAAATGATGAAAGAATAAACCAGCCTTCCAATTCAAAGCATTACTGGAAATACCGGATGCATTTAACCATGGAAGATTTAATTAAAGAAGAAGCATTTAATAAAGAACTGGCGGGGTTTATATCGGCAAGCGGCAGATGATTTGCTGCCTTTGACAGGTAAAGTAAATTATAAAAATGTCTTTGATATTTTTACACAATATAAAATAAGTGCTGGCAACCTGCCAGCACTTATGCAATTTGTTAAGAACGTTTTTTGTAAGTAATGATTCTTTTATCCCCTGCCCGTATCACCGACGACATAGATACTACAAGTGTACTGCAGTCAAAACTTTCAATGGTATAGATCGACTGGTCAAGATACAAACGGCTGTTATTGTCCTGAAGACTCCAGCCAGACATTGGGCCAGGGTTGGCAGGTAAATCACACACCACACCTGCGTCGGTTATTACAATACTTCCATCGGGATTCAATTCGTAGGTATCATCTTTTGAGCATGCTGCCACATCTGCAAATTCATCTGTTTCGGAAGCGTCTGCACTTTCTTTGTATTTAATGGAACTAATGGTGTACACACCGGCAATGGTGGTATTGCTTGTGCTGCATTTTTCAGCAGGCACTTCACTTTTTTTGCAGGAATAAAAGCCGGTTATCACGGCGGTGAGCAATAGGATTTTTTTCATGTTTGAATTTTTAAAAAGGGTGTTTTATAATTGACTGTTTAATAAACGGAGGTCTTTGGTTGCTATTGTACTTTTTATTTACAACTATTTTTTCGTTCATCGCAAAAGTGATAACTGGCAAGCATTCCAGCCTGATGTGTAAAAAAATTACTACACCTAAATCATTTCTTTTTTTACCCGGTTATCATGGCTGTAGGGTTTTATTTTATTTATTGACGTGCAAATTTTTAATAACACTTTTTAATTGCAGTATTTCTTTCTGCTGTTCTTTTACGGCATTAATAAGCAGAGGTATAAATATTTTTGCACGCAGAGGAGCAGAGGGCGCAGAGGTACGGTTTTTTTTTGCACGCAGAGGAGCAGAGTATGCAGAGGTGTGGATTTTTTTGCACGCAGAGGAGCAGAGTACGCAGAGTTATGGATTTTTTTTGCACGCAGAGGAGCAGAGGGCGCAGAGGTATAAATATTTTTGCACACAGAGGAGCAGAGGGCGCAGAGTTATGGATTTTTTTTGCACGCAGAGGAGCAGAGGGCGCAGAGGTATAAATATTTTTGCACACAGAGGAGCAGAGGGCGCAGAGGTATGGATTTTTTTTGCACGCAGAGGAGCAGAGTACGCTGAGGTATTTAAAATTTACATGCAAATTTGCAGAGGGAGTAGGTTTATAAAGTTGCAGAAACAAGGTGCACCTCAGCGCCCTCTGCTCCTCTGCGTGCCACGGCCTCTCCACAGAAACAAGTTGCACCTCAGCGCCCTCTGCTCCTCTGCGTGCCACCGCATCTCAACAGAAGCACACCTTTCACCTCTGCGCCCTCTGCTCCTCTGCGTGCCACCGCCTCTCAACAAAAGCATACCTTTCACCTCTGCGCTCTGCTCCTCTGCCTGCCACGACCTCTCCACAGATGCACACTTTTCAATTCTGCCCCTCTGCGTGCTACCTTTTCTAACCCCCTCTCAAAACCCAACAAAACATCATGTGGAAATTACGGTATTTTGTAACTTTTTTACCGTTTTTTTACTAAGTAGTTATTCGTGTATACCCTTAAAATTCAATGGCAGTAATGCTTTAAAGAAAATGCAATGTTCACATCTTTTTAATTTTTTTTTACCCATTGTTTTATTTGTTTATGTTGTATATGTTTACAGCATAATTTTCAACAATCCTTTTGCTGTAAACGAATTTCCCAATCATTTTTTTTAATTGATACT
>JAYWIB010000219.1:0-3706 GCA_043789265.1 Chitinophagaceae bacterium | reverse complement strand
CTACAGGGTAAGTTTTGGGAAATGCACGACCTTATATTTGAGAACCAAAAATATTTAATAAAAAGTTCCTTCTCCAGATTTGCGGAAAGAATAGAATTAGATATGACTTCTTTTGAAGACAGCCGTGAATATAAGAAGCTAATTCATAAAGTGATAAATGACTTTGAAAGTGGTGTAAAAAGTGGTGTGGATTGTACGCCCACATTTTTTATTAATGGACACAGGTATAATGGATTTGAAGATTTTGAAACTTTGTATAAGACCTGCAAGTATGCTATGGAATTTAATAAAATAGCGGTTTAGCCTAAGTGCTCTTTTCTGATACCTAACCGTTTCATTCTGGAATTAAGCGTACTTGAAGGAATACCTAATAACTCTGCAGCGCCACCTTCACCAGAAACCCTGCCTTTAACATGTTTTAATACTTTTAAAATGTACTCTCTTTCGTTTTCATCGATAGTTTTAGTTGGAATGTCTTCAGGGTTTTTACTAATAAATGTATTTTTTTGTGATGAAGGTAGTTGTATCTCTTTAATTGTTTCGCCGGTTGCAAGCAATACACTTCGCTCTATAAAATGTTCCAGTTCCCGGATGTTGCCAGGCCAATTATACTGACTAAGTTCTTGCAATGCTTTATTGCTTATTGAAGTAATTTTCTTGCCAGCCTTTTTTGAAAATCGTTTTACAAAATGCAGCGCAAGCGTAGGAATATCTTCTTTACGATTTCTCAAAGCTGGTAAGCCTATGGGAAAAATATTTAACCGGTAATATAAGTCACTTCTGAATTTGCCTTCTTCCATAAATTTTTCAAGATCACGGTTTGTTGCAGCTATAATTCTTGCATCTACTTTGATGGTAATTTTTCCTCCCACCCGTTCTATCTCTTTTTCCTGCAGTGCCCGTAGCAATTTAACCTGCATCTCCAACGGCATTTCTCCAATTTCATCCAGAAACAATGTACCATTATGTGCTAACTCAAACTTTCCTATTCTGCGTTCTGTAGCACCTGTAAAACTGCCCCGTTCATGGCCAAATAATTCGCTTTCAATTAAGTTGGCTGGTATGGCTGCACAATTAACTTTTACCATTAATTTGCTCTTTCGGGGAGATGCATTATGGATGGCCCTTGCTATCAATTCTTTTCCTGTTCCGGTTTCGCCCAATAATAAAACAGTACTTACAGAAGGTGCTACCTTTTCCACCAGGAGAAATACTTTCTTCATTTCGGCACTTTCGCCAATCATTTCAGAAAAATTCTGCGCTGTTTCTATTTCTTCTTTTAAGTATGTTTTTTCGTCTTCCAGTTGCTGTTTGTATTTATTGATTTCGTCCAGTTGATTCAATACTTTTTCATTAGCCATGATGTTTGCAATAGCAACAGCAATTTGTGAGCAAATGCTTTTCAATAATGGGTATTGATTGGGTCCCATATTTATATCATCGTTCCTAAAATTTAACACGGCAATATTTTCTTCTCCTAAATGTATTCGTACACCCGTAAGCTTTTTTAAACCAATATCTTTTGCTGCGTTAGCATATACAGGTGGCTTCTTTAAATTTACCCATTGTTCTGCATCGAAAGTGATGAGTTCTTCAGAAGCAAGAATGGTGTTGAATATACCATCGTTTACATCAGTTTGCTGGTTGGTCATTGCCAAGAAAATAGGGTGGTTGGCAAAGTCTGCTTCAGGATCATAAAAAACCGGACAATGCATTTTTTTATCTTCGCTTAATACATGAATGGCATATTCATTTATTCCTAGCAAGCCCTTCATTTCCCGGTTTAAAATCTTCGAAAGCGATGCTTTGTCTCTTACAGAAGCCATAGAATTACTGAATTCCAATAACATTGATTTTTCTTTCTCCCTTCCCACAATTTCTTCGATGGCAACTATATTAGCAATGGCAATTGCAAGCTGAGCGGATATCCCTTTTAATAATTGGGTATTCACCTGGCCGGGTTGTATTACCAAGAGCCCAACATCTTTGTCTGCAACCCTTAGCCGGAAGCCCATTACTTTTTTTGCACCAGCGGCTTTCCAGAAAGAAGCAGCCGGAAAATAGAATTTGCCTTCCTGCAATATTTCATCAATATCAAATACACCTTCTCCAGATTGCAATACCGCATCTATAAAAGCACCTTTGACTGGAATTCGATTACTCAACATAACTCCCCATCCGTCATCATCGGGGTCATCTGCCTGCGAATCGTGCAGAAAGAGGCTGTAAGTTTCCCCATCGTTATTGCGGGTAGTAATAATATATTCCCCGACATGAAAAATATTTTTCAAATACTGTTTAATGATAGGTCTTAAACCTTCTTTACCTCTTGCAGTGGCAATATCGTTGCTAAAAGAAAGCAGCAATGATTTTTCTTCATCCACTTTTTTTATTTTTTCATTTGCGATTATGTTTGATACGGCCACTGATAACTGGGAACACACACCTTTCAGCAAACTGTTACTTAAATTATTTATTTGATTGGTACTGATGTTGAAAAATATGCAGCCGATATTGTTACCACCCACACGGAGAGCAAGACACAAGAGTTCCCTAAACCCGACAGATTTCCAAAAATGGACGTATGCTGGAGAATCCGGCTCTTCAGCAAGCTGCAATACGTCAAGAATCACGGGGTTATCTGACTCCATAACGGTACTAAAAGCCACGTCGGCTGTGCTGTATTTTAACGTAGTTATTTCTGAAAAGTCATTGTGGCTGTGAATAGCATCCCCAAGGTCCATCATAAAGGCGCTGTGTGTAATTTTATCTTCATTTATTTGGGCAATTCCAAATTGCTTAATTGAAAATAATTTTTTTATCCTTGTATTAACTATAAGGGACAAATCATTTCTATCTTTTAACGATGCAATTTCAATACTCAATGAAAGCAAAATTGTTTTTTCGTTTTCTCTTTTAATTATTTCTTCATTGCCAAGTATATTTGAGATGGCGACCGACAGTTGAGCGCAAATACCTTTTAGTAAAATGCTTTTTGGATTAATAGAAGGGTTAGTGTCAATATGTAAAACTGCTATACCAATATTTTTCCCTCCTGCCTTCAATGCTGCACATAATACTTGTTGAAGGCCTACTTTTTTCCAAAAATGAACAAATGCAGGCATTCCGGGTATGTTTACAATTTCGTTCACATTAAATATGACAGGGTCTTCTGAATGTATAACCTTATTAAATAGCCGGTCAGTAACATCATAGTTTTCAGAAGTTACTTCTTTAAAATCAACATCACCTGTTATATGGTCTTCAAGATCCATCATAAACGCACTGTATGTTTCACCGTCTTCGTTTATTTTAGCAATCGCAAATTCTGCAATTGAAAATATGTTTTTTACCTTTTCATTTACTATCTGTAACAAATCATTCCTATTATTGAGAAAAGCAATTTCTTCGCTTAAGGAAACCAGCATTGTTTTTTCCTCCTCTCTTTTTGCAATTTCTTCATTTGCTATGATATTTGAAATAGCTATTGAAACCTGGGCGCATACGCCCTTAAACAAGTTGCTATTTATTTTTTCGCTGGAAGAATGATCGTGAAGTAAAATAAAGCAGCCTAGGTTATTTGCCCCTACCCTAATAGGATTGCCCACGACTTGCTTCACATCCATTTTTTTCCAGAAATCTACATACGCAGGCGATTCAGCCATTTGGGCAAGTTCATCCACCTCAAGCGTTACAGGATCATCTG
>JAYWIB010000218.1:0-13622 GCA_043789265.1 Chitinophagaceae bacterium | reverse complement strand
GCTAATTAATCTTTTGAGGTGCTAAGAGTAATAATGCGCTAACCTGTACATAAAAAAATCTTTATCCCTTACGCCGTAATTAGCGGTGATGAACCTTTGTATTTTACTGTTCATTGCTTCTGCCTTTGCATTTGTTTTTCCTGTTTTAAAATAGTTCATGATTTTTTCTTCGTTGCTTCCAATAATGCGGATGAGATTTTCTATTTCTGGCAACTTCGCCTGTTCGGCACAGTCGTACCAGTGGATGAGTTGTTTTTCTATTTGCCATTCGTATTTGCCAACATTTTCTTTGTCTAACCACTGTCTTATTTGTAGGGTGAGTTGATAAGCTGATTTGAGCAGAGGATAGGTTTCAAAAAGAAGGTCCGCCCTTTTTTGTTGCGAGGCTGTCCAGTTTTCTGTTCGTTTAAAAAGCACATACCTGCTCCTGGTTAGCAGCTCTATTCTGGATTCGCCATTGATGAGTTTGGTTTGCTTTTCATATTCCCTTCGTTCCTTTTTTGTGGTAGGCAGTTGGGTAATTTCTTGCTGCTTTAACCGCAGCCGTAATGACTGAACAGCCTCTACAATATGTTGTACCACATGAAACTTATCGGCTACAATCAGCGCATCAGGAAAGCTTTGTTCACAAAATTTTTCATACGTTGGGCTCAGGTCGGCAGTGATGGTTTTTACTTGTTGTTTTGCTTCGCCTGTTTTATCTATCAATCTGTTTAATTCAGTAACAGTAAGGGTTTCAGCCAACAGGGCTATCTTGCCTGTTTCCCGGTTGGTCATTACGGTATAATATTCTTCGTCTATCATTTTTTCATCCACTGACATTTCTTTACCAAAGTTTTCAGGTTTCAGCACAGCCACCAGTTTCTCCCGTTTATCGCTACCTGTAAAATTATCTTTGCCCCACTCTTTACTTTCCACGGCTTCTGGGTAACCGCTTAAATAATGGCGGTACCATTTGTAAATGGTTTGCGGTGGAAGCTGAAGAAAACCTCCAATCGTAGTAAAGTTCACCGGCTTTTCATCCACCAATTTCTTTTAAAAAATCCCGGAACTCCTTAGTGGTTTTCATGCCGGGTATATGAAGATCATATTCATTACTATAATGTTTTGTTGTTCCTTTTTCTTTCCACTTTCTTCGTATCAGCCGCAGAAATATTTTCTTCAATGAAAATGCATGGGTTAAAATATCTATCTCATTATTGTATCCATCCAATACCACTTCCTTTCCTGCTAAAGCTTTGGGTATCTGGTCTGCTTTTTCCACCAGCTCTATTATCCACTCATGGGGCTTGTTCTCAATATGATTCACTTCAAAATCAAATAAGTATTCCTCTGGTATAAAAATCTTATAGCTCTCTTCGGCTAAATTTGATTGACGGGCATGTGGCATAATATTTTTTATACCAAAGTTACTCTTAGCACCTCAAAAGATTAATTAGCCCTGCCCTGATTAAAATCCGGTTAACAATTTAATAATACATAAGCGCTTAAATATATATTGCCGATTGCATTGATAGACTATTTTTGCGGAGCAAACAACTTATGAGCCCTGTTAAAAAAATTTTAATTGCAGATGATGAGCCGGATATCCTTGAGATAATCGAGTTCAACCTGCAATCGGAAGGATACAATGTAGTTACTGCTAAAAATGGCGACGAGGCCATTGACCAGGCAAAAAAACATTTGCCTGATTTAATTATGCTGGATGTAATGATGCCTGGAAAAAACGGCATTGAAGTATGCAATCTTCTCCGCATGAATCCAGCGTTTAAAAAAACACTTATTGTTTTTCTCTCTGCACTCAGCGACGAAGGCACCGAAGTAAAAGGGCTGGAAACGGGTGCTGATGATTATCTTACCAAACCCATCAGCCCCAAAATACTGGTGAGCAAAGTAAATGCACTTTTCAGAAGGCTTAACAAAGATGAAAGCACGGTGCTGCAGATAAATGATCTTATCATTGACAGGGAAAAATACATCATCAATTATAAAGGGGTGGAAATTATCCTTGCCCGCAAAGAGTTTGAACTGCTTGCCCTGCTGGCATCCAAGCCAGGCAAAGTTTTTTTAAGAAACGAAATACTCAACCAGGTGTGGGGTACCGAAGTAATTGTAGGCGACCGCACTATTGATGTACATATCCGCAAAATCCGCCAGAAGCTAAACCTCGATTGTATCACCACTGTAAAAGGCGTGGGGTATAAATTTGAAATGTAAAAACAATCGCTATATTTTACAGCGTGCCTGACACACTTATAAAAAGACAGCAAAAAATCTTGTAGCAGTAAGTACCTTGCAGGTAAGTTTACTAAACATGCTTTCAGCCAAAAATTTATCGCCTCACCAGCTTTCAGCCATCACTGCGGTAATTATTGCGGTACCTGTAAGCATTGGCATTTATTATTTCAGTCACCTGTGGTGGATGCCGCTTGTGTCATTTGCGGCTATTGCGGCGGGCAGCTACAGCCTGGTGCTTTTTATGGTGCAGCATTTTATTTACCGTAAAATAAAACTGATTTATAAACTCATTTATCAAACCAAGGCAAGCAAGCGTGAGGAGTTTTATTACAAAAATATTTTGCCCCAAAAAAGTATTGATGAAGTAAGGGAAGATGTGGAAGACTGGGCCATGCAGCGCAATGCAGAAATAGAAGCCCTTAAACGAAATGAAATATACAGGAAAGAATTTTTACAGAATTTATCACACGAATTAAAGACACCCATTTTTGCCATACAGGGGTATGTAGATACATTGATAAACGGCGCTTTGGAAAACCCTGCAGTAAATAAAAAATTTTTAGGCAGCACCTCCCGTAACATTGACAGGCTGGTAAACCTGGTGGATGATTTAGATGAAATATCCAAACTGGAAAGTGGTGAGCTGGTTTTGCAAAAAGAAAATTTTACAATACAGGATGTGGTGAAAGATGTATTTGAAACTCTTACTATTAAAGCTGAGGAAAAACAAATAAAACTTACAATAAAAAAAGGATGTGAACTGCCGCTTACTGTATATGCCAGCAAAGAAAAAATAAGACAGGTAATAATAAACCTGATAGACAATGCTATAAAATATGGCAAACAAAACGGTGTGGTGGAAGCAAGCGCTTATAAAATTGATGGCAAAAGAATTCTAGTAGAAATAAGTGATGACGGCAGCGGCATTGCAGACGAACACCTCTCCAGAATTTTTGAACGCTTTTATAGAACCGATTCAGCAAGAAGCAGAAAAATTGGTGGCAGTGGCCTTGGTCTTGCTATTTGCAAACACATTGTAGAAGCGCATGGACAGGCCATTCATGTACGCAGCACGCCTGATGTAGGATCTACTTTTGGCTTTACCCTCGAAAGCAAAAAAGATATTGCCAATTCATAATAAGCATTGTTTAATAGCCTGATCGTAAGCATACACCTGATATTGCCTTGCTCTTAACAAACAGGCGGAGTAACCCCTCTCCCCTGATGCAGCAATTTAAAATACAAAGCTGTTTAAGTTTTAGTAACGTATAGTTCACAATTAAGAAACACTGTGCAGTGAACTTTACATTAAACTATTACTTTGGAAAAAAGAAAGCTTGAAGTAGCTGTTATTTCTGACGTACACCTTGGCACTTATGGCTGCCGTGCCAATGAACTCTCCCGCTACCTCTCCACCATTGACCCTGCCCTTTTAATTTTAAACGGCGACATTATTGACATCTGGCAGTTTAGCAAAAAATACTGGCCGCCGGGGCACATGCAGATAATAAAACAAATTACGAGTATGCTTAGCCGTGGTGTAAAAGTATATTACGTTACAGGCAATCATGATGAGATGCTGCGGCGCTTCGAAAATTTTTCAGTCGGCGGCTTTCACATTGTTAACAAGCTTGTTGTTCATCATGCCAACAATACCCGTAGCTGGATTTTTCATGGAGATGTATTTGATGTAACCATGCAGTACAGCAAGTGGCTTGCCAAGTTTGGTGCAGCTGGCTATGATATGCTGATATACATCAATGCCTTTATAAATTACATCAGTAAAAAATTGGGCAAAGGCAGAATTTCGCTATCGAAAAAAATAAAAAATTCTGTAAAAACTGCCGTAAAGCACATCAATAGTTTTGAAGAAACTGCTGCACACATTGCTATTGAAAAAGGGTATGATTACGTACTGTGCGGCCACATACATCAGCCGGCAGACAGAATAATATCCAATGCCGCCGGGCAAACCAATTACCTGAACTCCGGAGACTGGATTGAAAACCTTACAGCGCTTGAATACAATCACAATAAATGGAGTGTGTATCATTATCAGCAGGATGAGCAGGTGCAGGAAATGCATCCTTCATTTTATGCTGACGAGGGTGCGTACCTGCGTACCACTGAATTGTTCAAACTGATGATGGAAGATTTTTTGAAAGCATCTTAATCTGCATTTATGAAAGTACTATATGCAATACAGGCAACAGGCAATGGACACGTAAGCAGGGCCAACGAAATCATTCCCTTTCTGCAGCAAAAATGTGATGTAGATATTTTAGTAAGCGGCACGCAGGCAGATGTAGGTGTTAACTTTCCCGTTAAATACAAATTAAAAGGATTGAGTTTTGTATTTGGCAAAAAAGGCGGCGTTGACTTTTATAAAACGTTTAAACAACTGCAATCCAAAAGGTTTTTAAAAGAGATAAAAAACCTTCCGGTGGAAGCATATGATTTGGTAATAAATGATTTTGAACCCGTAAGTGCATGGGCATGTAAAATAAAAAATGTACCATGTGTATCCATGAGTCACCAGCTTGCAGTGGTATATAAGCATGCCCCCAAGCCTTCAAAATTTGACCCATTTGCACTGATGGTGCTTAAGTATTATGCTCCCTGCAAAACGGGTGTGGGCTTTCATTTTAAAAAATATGGTTCCAATATTTTTACCCCGGTAATAAGAAGGGAGATACGCAATGCAGTTGTTAAAAATAATGGCCACTATACTGTGTACCTGCCTGCATATGCAGATAAAAAAATCATTTCATTTTTTTCTGTGTTTGAAAATACCGAATGGGAAATTTTTTCGAAGCACACCAAAAAAACATACCGGGAAAAGAACTGCCTCGTAAGGCCCGTAAGCGCAACAGCCTTTACAGAAAGCTTTACCGCCTGCGCTGGTATTGTATGTGGTGCTGGCTTTGAAACACCTGCAGAAGCATTGTATATGGGCAAAAAAGTACTGGTGATACCAATGAAACAACAGTACGAGCAGCACTGCAATGCTGCGGCAGCAGCAGAACTGGGTGTGCCTGTTATAAAAAGTTTAAAAAAGAAACACATTCAAAAAACAGACGCCTGGCTTCGCAATAAAGAAATGATTAAAATAAACTTTGAAGATGAAACTGAAAAAATAATTGATAATATGCTGGCTGCATACCGCCGGGATGTGCTGGTGAAAACTGACTTCAAAAAAAATATATTCAGCCGTATGCCCGCCTTCAGGTAGCTATTTATTTTTACTGATAAAAGAAGTTGCCTGCATTCGGGTGATAAAACTGTTTGCATCTTTCTTTTTTCAAACTCAAAGAAAAAGAACATACAGTCTATACCGACTATGGATACCAAATAGTCCAAACTCTTTTCTGTCGGCATAATACCATCTAAGATTTACACGTAGCCCTTCCCGAAAAATCGGGACTGGTCGGACTACTTAATAAATCAAGATGGCATTACATCATTCATCCGAAACAGAACGTCTTTTATTACTACATCATTTTTAAAAAAATGTATGGAGCCATCCATGCCACAGCGTGCAGTTTTATCAACAGCTTGCTCACTGATGGCTTCAGCAAACTGGCTTAGAACTTTTTTATCTTTCACCATTTTTACCCTTACCACAGTGTCCATGATTCCATCTCCTTTAAAATAATTTATCGCAAGGCTGTCGGCTCCCGATAAATAAATTTCCAATCCGGCAACAGGGTGATTACTGGATAAAAACAAAAAGGCCAGGACTAAAAAACACATCCCGAAAAAATTTTTCATTGGCTAAAGCTAATAAATGACATAAAAAACCACCCGGTACGATTAGCGGGTGGTACAAGCATGAGAATTTGCTATTTGCCTAAGGACTTGTTTGTATTGCTATGCTATGCTCATTGAAAGGCGGCATTATCTGAGTGCAATTTCACTTTCGTTTGTTATAGAGTTATTATGCAAAAGTTAAGCTGTCATTATCATCATGGGGTATAATAAAAAACACAATTGTGTTATTCTGAAATGACGGATTAATCCTGTTAACTTTTTCACCATGAATCAAAGCATGCAGGGATAGCTATGCCGTCATCATTTATGTAGTAAATGCCGGCGCAAGAATTTACCTGCTCTGAAAAATGTTTGGATTGCCCTAGTTTTTCTCACCACAGGCATTGTAAAACATTATCGTACATTTACGCCCAAACTTTTTTAATTAATATGCAGATAGAAAATAAGCCCGTAATTGGCCTCAGCTCCGGTGATTTAAATGGCATTGGTTTGGAAATAATTATTAAAACATTGGCCGACAGCCGCCTGCTGGATATATGCACACCGGTAATTTTTGCAAATAATAAAGTGCTTAACTTTTACCGGAAAGCCATACCGGATGTAAACTTTAATTTTTCTACAGTAAAAGATCTTACCCGGGTAAATTATAAGCAAATAAATATGTATCACTGCTGGGAAGAGGAAGCAGCCATTACCCCCGGTGTGCTGAATGAACTGGGCGGCAAGTATGCAGTAATGAGCCTGGTGGCAGCAGCACAGGCATTAAAAGAAAATAAAATTGATGGATTGGTTACGGCACCCATACATAAAAAAAATACACAGTCTGCCGAATTTAATTTTACAGGACACACACCTTATCTAAAAAATATTTTTGGAGCAAATGATGTACTCATGTTTATGGTAGCAGATAATATGCGTATAGGACTGGTTACAGAACATTTGGCAGTAAAAGACATTGCACAGCACATTACGAGAGAAAGCATTTTAAGCAAACTAACGCTGATGCATAACTCCCTGAAAAAAGATTTTGGCATTGACAAACCAAAGATTGCTGTACTCGGTCTTAATCCGCATGCAGGCGACGAAGGCCTTATAGGCAAAGAAGAAGAGGATATTATACGGCCCGCCGTAAAAGATGCAAAGCAAAAAGATATCTTTTGCTTTGGCCCATACAGCAGTGATGCTTTTTTTGCAAGAGGTATGCACGAAAAATTTGACGGTGTGCTGGCCATGTACCACGACCAGGGTTTAATTCCTTTTAAATCGCTGGCAATTGGCGAAGGCGTAAACTATACCGCCGGCATCAGTGGCATCCGCACTTCTCCCGACCATGGCGTAGCCTTTGATATAGCAGGAAAAAATAAAGCCGATGAAGCATCGTTCCGGGCTGCGGTATTCAGCTGTGTGGATATTATAAAAAGCCGCCGGGAGTTTGAAGAGCAAAGAAAAAATCCATTGAAAAAAATAAGTGCTGCAGTGGTGGCACGTGCGGTGGATGAAAAAATTTCGGAACTGCCGGAATAAAAATTGCCTGGCTAAAAATTAATTTCATTCTTTTTTGTTGTACCGAAATATTCAACGGGCTATTTAAATACGGCATCAGCCACCCCCTTATTTATTATGTAGGTATTGTAGATTATCTCTGCCATTCCACTGTTGCTTTTTACTCTGTCTGCAGGTTTATTTGCTTCCGTTCCATCATCAAAATCAAACGTTACTCCTTTGGGCAGTTTATAATCTTTTGTATTAAAAGTAAAAATTACTTTATCGGGCAAGCCAAACGCAGTATACTTTCCATAAGTCATTTCCAGTTGATAACTGCCGTTTTGCCGGGTGGTTGTTTTTGCTTTTTTTATTACAAGGCTGGCTTCATCAATATATAAAGTAGAAAGCACCACTTCGGCATTGTCGTCTGCCGGCAGCAGCTTTACCACCCTTACAGTACTGCCATTTATTTTATCGAAGCCTGCATCAATAATGCTGTATTGATTACCTGCTAAAATATTATTTAGGTTGATGCTGACAGCGCCACGGGGTACAAATGATATACCTTTTTCATTTTTTATTTTAAGCTGGTTTGGCTTTTTAAAATACATTTTTACCTGTGCTTCGGGTACTTTTAAAAAAGACACATTGGTTTTCATGCGGCCTGCTGCTTCGTAATTATCTACTTTGTCAATTCTTGCTTTTACTTTTTGTACCAGTGCTGCTGCATCCTGTGCATATCCCGTCTTAACTAAAAAACACAACGCAATCAATACCAATTTTTTCATCAACATTATTTTTTATGATAGAATATCTTTTCTTTTAAAAACATATACAGATGCACCTACGATAATAAAAATATGTGCCAGTAATATCAGCAGGCTGTTACGGATGGCGGGCCAGTTTTCCAAACTTCCTTTTACCGGTATGCCATCTGCATTGGTGCCGATGTAAAAAAATCCCTTCCACCCCACCAGGTATGATGTAAATAAAAATGGCTTAATGTTTTTATCAATGATGGGTACATTAATGTTTGAAATAATGGTGCATACAATTACAATGCATACTGTAGCAATGATGGGGCCAATAGAATTGTCAGCAAAAATGGAGAGAAATAAAGAGAGGGCTGCAATAACGGTGAGGGCTACGGTGGCGTAAGCAAATGCAGCACAATAGCGCCACAGCACATCATCTTTTGTGATCTGCAGTATCTGTGAGCTGTCGCCCTTTACCCTGAAGATGAGCATATCATCCACACCAAAAATGAGCATGCTTATGAGCAGTGCTGTTACCGCCATCCACAATAAAAGCAGTAAAGTAAAAATAGTAGCTGCGGCAAATTTTACCAGTATCAGTTGTGTGCGGCTGATGGGTTTGGATACGAGCAATCTTAATGTACCCATATTGGCTTCGCCTGAAATTGAATCGGCTGCTATCAGTGCTACCAGTATGGGTACCTGTATCAGCAAGGTGTTTAAAATAATGTAGCACATAAAATACCCGTTGATGGCTTTCATTTTATCCAGTTCAAAACTGTCTTTTACACTTTGCAATACCAGGTCTATATAGCTTTGGCCATCTGCCTTAAATGCAAACTGAAAGATGGCAACAATTGCTGCAATGGCTGCAAATGCAATGTAGGTCCGGGGCCTCTTGGAAATTTTAAACAATTCAATTTGTAACAGGCTCCACATGTGCAGGCGGGGTTGTAAGTGATAAAAAATAATCTTCAAGCGAGTGGCTGGCATTTACTGATAGCAGGGATACATTCATTGATACCAGGTGTTGTATCAATTGTGGTATATCTTCTTTGTTCATCATTAATTTCAGATCGGATCCTTGTTGCAAAAACGCTGCATAATTTGTTTGCATCAATTGCTGTTTTGCTGCTGCATCATCTTTGGTAACAATATGCACCACGGTGTGTGCCGGATCAAGCAATTCTTTTACGGCACCTTCCACTACTTTTTTTCCTTTATTAATGATAATCATCCTGTTGGCAATTACTTCCACTTCGCTCAGCAGGTGAGAAGAGATTAAAACTGTTTTACCCATTTGGCTGCTAAGGCTGATGATGAGGTTTCGCATGTCTGCAATGCCCTGCGGATCCAGCCCATTGGTGGGTTCATCCAAAATTATTATTGCAGGATTGTGTACCAGCGCCACCGCAATGCCCAGCCGCTGCTTCATTCCCTGGCTAAAGGTTTGCACTTTATCTTTTGCCCTGTGGGCAAGCCCTGCAAGCTGCAACTGATCCATTAATAAACTGCGGGTTACTTTTATACCGCTCATCTTTGCAAAAACAGCCAGGTTGTCGTAAGCAGAAAGGTATTTATATAAATCGGGTTTTTCAATAACAGCACCTACCTGCCGCAATATTTCAGAGCGGTGTGTGCTTAATTTTTTATCAAAAAAACTGATTTCTCCATGAGTGGGTGTTATCAATGTAAGCAGCATACGGATGGTGGTGGATTTTCCTGCCCCATTCTGTCCTAAAAAACCATAAATATCGCCCTGATTCACTGAAAATGAAAGATCATTTACAGCCAGTAAATCACCAAATGCTTTTGAAAGATTGTGTACCTGTATAATGGGTGTCATTAATTACATTATTGCTAAAGGTAAAACGGCTGCCACTCCTTATTGTTCAAAATGATTGTGAATGGATAAAGATTTTTTTGTTCATTTCCATCCGGGTAAAAATATTGGCTATATTTGTTATGCATTCATTCAGTACCCAATCTCCTGCTAACCGTTTTTTTCTGAATTCATTATCCTTTTAAAATACCAGATCCGGTATACTGTGCATTTCCAGCATAGCATTTTTTATTGTAAACCACCATTATACTTTTATGACAAGGATCTTCTTTACTTCTGTATGCAGTATTTTATTATGCTCAGCCGTTGCTGCTACTTCTTTAAAAAGTTATATCAGGATAGAAAGCAAAAAGGCACTGACAATAATGCCCAATCATAAAACCGGGGATGCACAAATTATTTTTTTCACCACCAAAAACCGCAAGGCCACTGTAACCGTTACCGATGAATCAGGAAAGGCAGTCCGTACATTGGAGAGAAATTTAACTACAGGTAAAAATCACATTAATATTGATAGCATTGCAGATTTGGCCGAAGGTACATACCGGGTTGAATTAATAACCCTAAATAAAATGTATGCTGCTGTATTTATTGTATGGAAATAATATGGCTGTTTATTTAGATTGAAGGAATGTGGTAATAGCAGGATTTTTATTATCCATTTGGTTTCATATAAGTTTGCAGTGCATTTACATATAGTTCAAATGCTTCTATTCCTTTTGCCGAAATTTTACAGATAGTTTGCGGATAATTGTTACTGAATTGTTTTACAACATCTATGTATCCGGCATCTTTCAATTTATTTATTTGCACACTCAGGTTGCCCGCTGTGGCATTTGTTTTTTCTTTTAAAAAAGTAAATTCAGCTTCTCTTACACTTATCAGTAAGCTAATTATTGCAAGCCGCAATTGTGAATGTAATATGGGATCAAGCTCTTTAAACATCCGCGGTTTTTCTTTTTTTATTGCTGCGAAATAAAATAATTCCAGGGATAAGCCATGCTCCAATAGCTGCAACAGCAGTAAGCAGCATGTCAATATCCGATTTGGTAAACACAGATATTACACAGCACACCCAGCATAGTATACCGCCATACAACATAGGTTTAAAATGCCTGCATGCACCAGATAAAATAGTAGCAAAGCCATACAGTAATAAAAAAAAGGATGCCGTAAAACTGCTGTAATTATAATCCGGTCTGCTGCCCTTTACATCAATATAAGTTTGAAAAACAGGATTGAGCCGGTATATAATAAAGTTGTTTATAAATATGAGCAGAAAAATGGCAATACCAAAGCATATCCAGATATAGTCCATCATAGTATCATCATAAGAGCGTACTTTATTTTTCTTTTTTTCTCGTCTTACAATTAATATTTGAGGAATAACAGCAATAAATGTAAGCAGCCATATATCGAAAGGCAAATTAAAATGGTACTTTAACCTAAAAAAAGTAACCAGGCTGCATACAGTAACTACACAGCCCCACAGCAATGGGCCCGTGCCACTTTCATGATAACTGTTCTTTGCTTTATTTATCATCTGGCTAATAAGGAGTAGGCTCTCCTGCTCCGACATGTTTTCTTTTTCCATTGTTAAATTTTTACTCATTGGCTTTGGCAGGAATAATTTTGTAATAATTCAATCGGCATTGCCCATTAATATTCTACCATTTAATTCCACAGTTATAAAAAAATTTAGTGCAATATTTACTTAGGCAGGGTAGTATTTATCACTTGCAATCCTGCAGCATTTTTTCAACCAGTTGTTTACCCCAGGCCGGATGTAGTTCGCTGGCGGGTTTAAAACCATTGTATTTTTCCAATGCTGTTTCAAATTGTGGCCGGGCAGTATTGCAGCCGCCGCCAAATTGTTCAGGAGTATATTTCAATCCTTGTCCTTTTAAAAAATAAGGTCTTGGGTTGGTGGTATCCTGTGCCATGGCTGCTGCAATGTTGCTGTTGCTTGCTGCACCATATTGTTGCCAGCGCTGCATGGGATTTACCATCAGGTGGCAGCTTGCTATCATACTTTTGATACAGGAAATTTCTGAATTGCCTGGGGATAATGAATCTGCTTTGGCAATCAATGCCTCAGCCTTATCTGCAATGGCATCTGTTTTTGCTTTATCAGCCTGAATAAAGCCATAATTTACCTGGCAAAATGCTGCATAATAATAAGGCAGCCATTCACTTTTTTCTGCGTTTGCAATGCGTTCAAAGCTATTGGCTGTATTTAATAAGTCTGCCGGATTATTAAAACTTGTATCCATCGCCGCTAAGGTTTTTTTCATGGCAGCAGTATATTTTTCACTTTGAGCAAATACCATTGTACCAGTAGATAAAATAGTTACAAACAAGATTAGCTTTTTCATTTTTTATTTTTTATTGGTTAATTTATCATATTCCTTTTCAGTAGTATTTGCCTGCGGAAAAACATAAGCGCCTGCATAATGTATCGCCAACCCGATTGCCCAACCAATGGTGGGCCATATTGGCCAGGGATAGGCATCCAAACCTCCGTGCCGGAAAGAAGTAATTATCCATATGAGCCATAAAAACGGAATTACAATAAAGTAAGTAACGGAGTTGGTTTTAAAGCTGGCTCTCTTACGGGCTATTTCCCATAAAAGCGGGTTCCTGCCTTCTGGTGTTGGTTGATAATGTGTCATTGCAATTTTTTGATAAGTAAATAATTTTAAAAAGCTTACATTTTTACAAGTTATTGTTTACTGCATCTTCTGTTCTGTCAATGCCAAAACTTAAAAAGCAGCCAATAAAAACAAATCGTCTGCTGGGCGGCGTTACTGGTTCTTTTCTCGTACCATCATTGCTGTAGTTATACGTAAACACCTGGTTTTGCCCCAGCACATTGTTAACGCCCAGCACCCACACAGCAAAAGTTTTTGCATCTTTTTTGCCGAGGTTAGGCAGATAGTTTACACTAAAACTCATGCTGTTGAAATTGATGGTTTTTCCCTGGTCGGTAATCACAAATTTGTCGTTGCTGTTTAATGCAATCCTGTAATAAGGCCTGCCGGTGGCAAAGCTGTAACTAAAATTAAATCCTGTTTTCCACGGCAGCACAAAGCGCTTGAATACCAAAGAAGCTGTATGGCTGGCAGCAAATGAAGGCTGAATGGCAGCAGGAAAATTAAGGTAGTCTCTCTTAGTATCAAGGTAGGAATAGGAAAACCAGTAGTCTACGTTCTTAAGTGTTTTCCTGTCTCTCCAAAATATTTCCAATCCTTTGGCATAGCCATAACCATCTGCAGATGCGGCCTTTTCTATGCGGTTAATATCCATTAAAGTTTTGTACAGCCTGTCATATTTTTTATAAAATACTTCTGTGCGAAAGGTATACGCTTTTGACAATTTTGCATACTGTAATATATAGTGGGTGGCCTTTGAGTAATCTATGCTTGCTGCAACAGGCAGCAAACGTCTTTCAGGATTCTGATAAAAAATTCCATATGCAAAAGAAGCCTGGCTGTTATCTGCAAACTTGTAAGCCAGCGAAGCCCGTGGTG
>JAYWIB010000217.1:0-13644 GCA_043789265.1 Chitinophagaceae bacterium | reverse complement strand
GTGGCGATGGTGGCGCCATCTGTAATTACAGTGATGGCTTTGATGGCTTTTGGCGGCACAGATGCTGCCGAAGCAAGCCTGCCAATAACACGTGTTATTAACGTGTGCGTGGCGATGCCACAGCAATACACAATAATTATCCAGTTAATGCCAATGATAAAAGGAACACCCATCCATCTAATACCCAGTACATCGCCATAAGTATATTTCCCGAAAATTAAACCTGTATTAACACCCACCAGTTCAGCGGCAAAACCAAGTATGCCTGTAGCAATAACAAAAATGAAAAAAGCCTGGTTTTTTTCTTTTTGTGTCCATATCAACAAAGCAAATGAAAGCAGCAGGTTGTAAGCAGTACTTCTTATAATGAGATCGCTTTCAAAAGCGAGTATGCCTATCAGCCCGATAGCATGAAAAAGTATAGCTGTGTACGTAGCTACGGTAGTTTTAGAAATTGGTTTAGGCAATAGCGTAGCACTTTAAGAATTTTAATACTTGTCCCTCTCAATCAAATCACTTACAATTTTAGCACTTTTTAAGCAAAGTGGAATACCTCCACCCGGATGAACGCTGCCCCCGCAAAAATATAAGCCATGTATTTTTCCAGTAAAGTTGGGATGCCGGAAAAAAGCTGCCAGCCTGGAATTGGAACTGGTGCCGTACAACGAGCCCATGTATGAAGTTGTTTGCTCTTCTATCTGCAGCGGGTCAAGTGTATGTTCTGTTTCTATCAGTGGTGCTATATTTTCGCCCAGCATGATGCTTAGTTTGGTAATAACAATTGCACGCAGTTTATCAATGAGGGATTTCCAATCCTGGCCATTATTTGCCGGTGCATTTACCATTACAAACCAGTTTTCTTTTTCTGGCGGAGCCTGCCCGGCTTCCATCTTAGCAGTAATGTTGATGTATATGGTAGGGTCACTACCCATATTTTTTTTGCTAAAAATATTTTCAAATTCATTTTTATAATCGCTGCTGAAAAAAATATTGTGCAGCAGCAGTTGAGGAAATTCTTTTTTTATACCCCAGTAAAAAATTATGGCACTGCTGCTGCGTTCCTGTTTTAAAATTTTTTTCGCCCTGTTATTGTCATCCAGCAAATTTTTGTAAGTAAAATATACGTCTCCATTGCTTATTACCACATCAGCCTGCGAATGTTTTTTGTTTACCAGCACACCCGTTATCTTTCCTTTATTATGCACTATTTTTTCCACCGGCAAATCAAAATAAAATTTTACGCCTTTTTTCAATGCAAGTTTATACAATGCATCCGCAATGCTTATCATGCCGCCGGAGGGATAAAAGGTACCCTGGTTTTGCTCAAGATGCGGTATCAGGCTCAGCATGCCCGGTGCTTTGTACGGATTGCTGCCATTGTAAGTGGCAAAGCGGTTGAATAGCTGCACTGCCTCCGCAGTTTTAAACTTTTTTTTATTGTAGCCGTTCAGTGTATTGAATAAAAAAGGGTAGCGTATAGTGGCCAGCGCTTTTACAATTCTTTGGTGAAGCCATGTGCCTGCTTTATGCAGTGAATGATTTAAAAATATGGTGCCTATATTGTTGTACAGTTTTTCAGCCTGTTTCAGGTAGGCAATTACAGCAGCAGGCTTTTCGTTTAGTTGCGCTTGCAGTTCATTTGCAAACAACGCAGCATTGGTGTAGGCCTGCACAATTTTTCCGTTGGGATAAAAATATTTACATGCTATATCTACCGGCTGGTAAGTAAAATAATCTGTGATGGATTCATCTGCCAATGTAAACAGTTCTTCAATATTTTGTGGTTGTGTAAACAGCGATGGGCCGGCATCAAAATGATAACCGTCTTTTTCAAATGCAGTTAATTTGCCGCCGGGTACTTTATTTTTTTCGTACACTGATACATCAAAGCCTTTTACAGCAAGCCTTGTAGCAGCAGCCATTCCTGCAATACCACTGCCGATAACAACTGCTTTTTTTGATTGCATCATTATGCGTTAACGGCTGTAAGGTAATCCTCAAGTTTTGGCAACGCAATTTTAAACCATTCGGTAAAATGACCAGGATGGGTATGGAGCGATTGCTTTATTTCTTCAATGGATTTAAAGCAGTAGTCCATTGCTTCTTTTTTGTCCGGTGCAATGTGTCCGTTATACGTGCCTGTAAATACATGATCAAATTCATGCTCGGTAAGCCCGTTAGTAAAAGCGGCTTTGTAGGTAAACGAAAAAACTTTAGTCAGCGTTGTGGTAAATCCCATTTCTTCCAGAAGTCTTCTTTCAGCGGCTGTTGAGATATCTTCTCCCGGCATCGGATGGCTGCAGCATGCATTCGTCCATAATCCGCCACTGTGGTATTTTGCAATGGATCTTTTCTGGAGGAGCATTTCTCTTTTATCATTAAAAATAAAAACACTAAAGGCACGATGCAACAATGCCTGCTGATGTGCTTTCATTTTTTCCATCGTGCCTGTTTGCCTGTCCTGCTCATCCACCAGTATTACATCCATATCAATCTTCCTTTATAATAAATTTAACTGCATCCGCAGGCCTGCTTTTGCCAATATAAAGGCCTTGCCGTAGTTGGGTATGCGGATACGCTGCTGCAATATACTTGCTGCATTGGCATGTTTTATTTTTTTAAATAAACTCAGGTAATATTTATAAGCAACATATACGCCAAACCTGGCTTTTACCGGCAACTGCAGAATGCCCTCAAATGCATGCGTAAAATCTGCCGCAATATCTGCTTCAATTTCTTTTTTTACATCTGCGGTAAAGTTTCTAAAATCTACATCGGGAAAATAAGTCCTGTTCAGTTGAGTATAATCAGCATTGGCATCTCTTAAAAAATTTACTTTTTGAAAAGCTGCACCCAGCGATTGTGCATAGGGTTTTAATTTTTCATACGCATCCTTGTTACCTTCACAAAAAACATACAGGCACATAAGGCCTACCACTTCTGCACTGCCATAAATATATTCTTTGTATCCTTCCTTGCTGTAAGATGCACTGGATAAATCCATTTCCATGCTTTTGAAAAAAGCTTCTATTAAGGCAGGAGAAATTTTATATTCATTCACCGTCATTTGAAAGCTGTGCAAAATAGGATTGAGGCTGATGCCTCTCTCTATAGCAGCATAAGTTTCTTCTTTAAATTCAGCCAGTAACCGGGTCTTATCGTACTGATGAAATGTATCTACTATTTCATCTGCAAAACGCACAAACCCATAAATATTAAAAACAGGTGTACGCAAATCTGCATGCAGTAGTTTAATGGCACTGCTGAATGAAGTACTGTATTTTTCAGTAGTTAATTTACTGCATTGCCTGCTCAGTGCATCGAATAACTCCATCATAGTTACACTGTTTTTTTAATTGCTTTTTTACCTGTTTATTTTGTAACATAACACATATCTCCGGTTATTGTTTTCTATCCGTAGTGTTTCATTACTTCTTTAGCCGCCACCTGCCCGCTGATAAGGCTGGGCGGTACACCCGGGCCCGGCACTGTTAGCTGACCTGTGTAAAAAAGGTTGGGTATTTTTTTACTTCTCAGTTGCGGTTTCAATACAGCGGTCTGCATCAATGTATTGGCAAGGCCGTAAGCATTTCCTTTAAAAGAATTGTAATCGCTGATAAAATTACTTAATGAATAGGACTTTTTATAAATAATGGCATCTCTTATTGGCTGCCCCGTTCTTTTTTCAAAACGATCCAATATGCTTTCAAAATATTTATCCCTCAATGCTTCTGTATCTCCCTGCAAGCCTGCTGCTACCGGAATTAAAAAGAAAAGATTTTCGCAATCCGGCGGTGCAGCAGCAGCATCTGTTACCGAAGTGGCGCTTACATAAAAAAGCGGTTCGGCAGGCCAGCCTGGTGCGGTATAAATTTCTTTTCCATGTTTTTCAAAATCCACATCAAAGAATAACGTGTGATGCAATAGGCCCCGCAGTTTTTTATTTAACCCAATATAATACAGCAGGCACGATGGCGCCATTACACGGCTCTGCCAATATTTTTCTGAGTAGGTTCTGTATTTTTCCGGCAATAGGTTTGTTTCTATAAAATGATAATCAGCGCTTCCAATTACTACATCTGCATCCAGGCATATTTGTTTGTTTTCGCTGCCTGTATTTTTTGCATGTACATTTTTTGCCAGCCCGTTTTCTATTTCTATTTGTGTTACATCATGATTGAATAAAAATTCAACGCCCAATTCTTTTGCAAGGGTATACATGCCATTCACTATGCTGTACATCCCCCCTTGCGGATACCAGGTACCTAACTTTATATCGGCATAATTCATCAGGCTATATAATGCTGGCGTGTCTTGCGGCAGGGCGCCTAAAAAAAGCACTGGAAACTCAAGTAGCTGCCTAAGCTGCGGATGTTTAAAATATTTGTATACATGTTTTCTTACAGAAGTAAATACATCCAGTTTAAATACCCCTTTTAGCAAATTCCAGTCTGCAAATTCCAGCAGGGACTGCCCGGGTTTGTATACAAGTTTATTAATACCTACTTCATATTTATATCGGGCTTCCTCTAAAAATTTGTCCAGCATGCTGCTGCTGCCGGGTTCCTTTTGTTCAAATAAATTTTTTAGTGATTTATAGTCAGCAGGAATGTCCATTACATCCTGCGGCCAGTAAATTTTGTAAGAAGGGCTAAGTCTTTTAAGGGAATAATAATCAGTAGTTTTTTTACCAAAACAACTAAAAAATTTTTCAAACACATCCGGCATCCAGTACCAGCTTGGGCCCATATCAAACACAAATCCGTTGGCTTTTAGTTGCCTTGCCCTGCCGCCAGGTGCAGCCTGTTTCTCCAGTACAGTTACCTGCCATCCGTTAGCCGCCATAAAGCAGGCTGCCGAAAGACCGGAGAAACCGCTGCCTATAATTATTATCTTTTTCAACCGGGTAAAGCTAAAATGAATATTGGAAAAAAGCGGGAATAAAATGTGTCTTTCAAGTATAATTATAACCTGGTTAATTGTTGCTTCAATAATTTTCTGGCAAAGTGAATCCTGCTTTTTATGGTACCCAGTGGTTCTTTCAGCATTTCTGCGATTTCGTGGTATTTATATCCTTCAAAATACAGCATAAAAGGATTGCGGAAAATATGCGGAAGCTTATGTATGGCCGACTGTAAATCTTTTAACCGCAATACGCCTTCAGCAGCATTGCTTACTGCAGTTTGATTGTGATCAAGCAAAAAATCATTGGGTGTATTGTCAAAAATGGTTTGCTGCTTTGCCCTGCGCCTGTAATTATTTATAAAAATATTACGCATAATGGTATACAGCCAGGCCTTTATATTGGTGCCTGCATTGTACTTTTCCCGGTTGGCAAGGGCTCTGTATACCGTTTCCTGCAGCAAGTCTTTTGCCGTTTCATTGTCACGTGTAAGGGTGGCAGCAAATGGTTTTAAAAACTCCGTATTGTTTAATAACAATTGATTGAACTCTATCGTTGACATAAATTCTGTTTAATTATTTACAGCATAAAGTTAAACAGAAATTTTCTGAAAACAATCTTTTTTGTTTAATTTTTTTAAAAATTGATTAAACAATAAAATATACGGTCTGCCTGTAAAGTGTTATTGTATGCTGCTGATGAATTCCATTACATCTGGTAAGGATTTTTTAAAAGAAATGTGCGGGGGAATTTTCTTCTCATACGTTTGGGTAAGTTGGCCCGAAAGAATGAAAGGGATATCGGCAAATTTTTTTGTGATATTTGCGATAAATTTTTCCAGTTGAAATTTATGGCCTGCCGAAGTAAGGTGAGAAAAAAGATAGTCTGGTTTTTTTAAGTGTGCCACATATTCCATGTCATTCAGCGGTACATTGGCACCAAGGTAAATCACTGATATGCCCCTGCTCTTTAAAAGATAATAAACAAACAGTAGCCCCAGTTCATGATATTCTCCTTCAGGCAGAAAAAGTAATACCGATTTATTTATACGGAACGAGGAGACAGCACCCTCTATACCTACGATTAGTTTTTGCCTTATAATATTGGTTACAAGGTGCTCCTGTGCCGGGTTTATATGATTTGTCATCCACAGCAAACCTATCTTTTGCAGAAAGGGAAATATGATTTGTGTGATGGTTCTTTCTACGCCACGTGCCATAATATATTTGTCCAGAATTTCTTCCAGTGCATCTATATTTAAATCCACCATGCTTTGAATCAGTTCATTTACTATTCTTTCCTGCTGTGCCTCGGCCTGTGCCAATGAAAGAATTTTTTCTCTCATTTCTGCACTTGCCATTTTATCAATATGCGAAATTTTGTAGCCGTATTTATTAAGCAAGGAGATGTTGAGGATCTTTTTTAATTCCTCATTACTGTAAAAGCGGATATTAGTTCCCGTACGGTTGGGTTTTAAAAAATGGTAACGCTGCTCCCAAATGCGTATGGTATGCGCTTTAACTCCCGTAAGATTTTCAATGTCTTTGATGGTAAAGGAATTCATTTTTTAAAGTTTGAAAGGGATACAAATATGTACATAGTTTTGTTTAAAAATGGATAAAAAAAACTGTACAAATTGAAATTATTTGAGAGAAGGCTGTTTTGCGAAAAGGAGCATCAGCTTTTATAAAGGTTGCGATACCATACATCCATAGAAAAAAGTGTCCATAACATTTTTGCTCTTTTCTCAGCCGAAAGTTTTTGTTTCCCGTAAAGCAGCCCACAGATAAATTTTCTGTCAACCATCTGGCTGCTGAGTGAAGAGGATGACTGCAGGTAATCAAAAATAATTTCCTTTAATTCATTTTCAACCCAGTCTTTTAATGGTATTTCAAAACCTCGTTTTGGCTGATTTACCAGTACCTGCGGAAGATACTTTTTTGCCAGTTGCCTCAGTATAAATTTGGTGGTGGTGCCATTTATTTTATAATAGTCGTGCATACCCGGTACATATTCCAGCAGCTCTTTACAAAGAAAAGGGCTTCTGCCTTCCAGCGAACTGGCCATGGTGGCAATATCCATTTTTACTAGTAAATCATTGAATAAAGCCATATCAAAATCCAGGTTCATAATTTTTTTCAGCCCGCTGATATCTGCTGATACAATCTTTTTAAAATCAGCTTGCATCTCATCCATGTATCCTGCCGGAGCCTGTATAAAATGCTGTTCATAGCCTTCAAAAATATCTACGCCTGCAGACAGGTATACATTGACGTTTTCCTTAGATGCCAATGAGGCAAGCCGGTATGCGTAATTAAAAAATGACTTTTTATTATCGGGCTCAGGCAATATTTTTTTTGTAAATGCAGCCACATTTTTAAGTACCCTGCCGGATTTGAAAAAATCGTATTGAGCAAAAGGCACATAGCGCCTGTACCCGCCAAATAGCTCATCTGCACCATCGCCGTTTAAAATAACAGTAAGGTGTTTCTTTGCTTCTTCACTTATATAATAACTGGGTATGGCCGAGCTGTCAAAGAAAGGTTCGCCATAATTGCAAATAATTTTTTCTACATCATTCCGCAGGTGGTCAAATAATATTTTTATCTCTGTATGTCGGGTGCCGTATTTCTGGGCTACTTTTTTTGCAAGCGGCGCTTCATCATATTCGCCGGCAAAGGATACTGTAAATGTTTTTAACTGATCATTGTACTGGCTGGCAATGGCGGCTATCAGGCCACTGTCGATACCGCCGCTCAAAAAGCAGCCAACTTCCAGGTCAGAAGATTCTATTCTTCTTTTAACACCCGCATGCAAAAAGCTGTCAACTTTTTCAATGGCCGTTGCTAAACTGTCGGAGCAGGATTGCTGATAAAAATGTGCCACATCCCACCACTTCGTTTCTTTTACAATACAAGCAGTACAATCTATTTCTAAAAAACTGCCACCTGGTAACTCAGCCACATTTTTATAGGGCGTTCCTTTTTTATAAAAAGATCCCAGCCTCAGGTACTGGTAAAAATTTTTTTCCTCCATCTGCAGCGGCAGTAATTTTTGTATGCAGTTGAGTTCGCTGGCAAATACTATTTTTTCACCATCATTATAATAATACAATGGTTTTTTGCCTGCCCTGTCCCGGGCTATAAAAAGTTTTTTTTCCTGGCTGTCATAAATTGCAAACACAAACATACCGTCCAGCAAATGCAAAAAATTGTGGCCGAGGCTGCGGTACAGCAGCAGCAATGTTTCAGTATCAGAGCTGGTGTGGCCTGTAATATGTTGCTGTATTCTTACTTCGTGGTGATTGTATATTTCTCCATTAAAAATAATGGTGTATCGGCCATCAAGCTGCATGGGCTGTTTGCCCCCGGCAATATCGAGTATGGATAAACGCAAATGAAAGAGGTCAACATTGTCTGCAGCAAAGCCGTTTTGTTCATCGGGCCCACGGTGATGCATTACATCATCCACCTCACTGTAATTCATTTTAAAATTTACCGATCCGGCAATACCGCACATTTACTGCATTTTAGTGTGGGCAAAATAAGTGCATATTATTGAATGGCAAACGATAATTTAAGATAAATTTGCCGGTATGGTATATACCAGTTACTGCTGCTGAAAAAACCTGAATGGCCTTAACCGATCTGATATTATTTCCATTTTATGTATTGCTGTTCTATTTTATTTTTTTATGGCGGCGAAAGCGTATAAAGGATCCCGTACTAAGGAAATATCACAAATACGGTTTCTGGATAAAGGTGCTGGGTACAATTGCGTTTACACTATTTCATGTATTTGTTACCCTTGGTGACACTACTGTGTTGTATTACACCGAAGGAATCAACATCACCAAATTGATATTAAAAGATCCCTCTTACATTAAATTAATATTTTCAGCAGCAAAAGATTTTGATCAGGATTTACTTGCAGACACTTTTAACAAAGGGTACCTGTTGAACGAAAGCAATTACCTGGTAACTACACTGGTTACTGTTTTTTCTTTTTTTTCTTTTGGAAGTTACAGTGTTATTAATCTTATTTTTTCAATGATTTCGTTTAGTGGCGTATGGCGGCTGTATAAGTTTTTTTATCAGCAGTATCCTGCCCTGCACAGGCAACTGGCGCTTGCTGTTCTATATCTTCCCACTTTTGTATTCTGGAGTTCCGGCATTTTAAAAGATCCGCTTTGTACAGGCATGCTGGGCTGGTTTACCTATTCCATTTACCGGGCTTTTATTCAGCGCAAAGGAATTACACTTAATATAGTGGCAGCTTTTTTTGCTGCTTATATTCTTGCGGTGGTAAAGCCTTATATATTATTGGCTTACCTGCCTTTTTTTACCATGTATGTGGTATTGGTCAATTTTAAGATGATGACAAAAGTATTGTCGAAGATTGCTTTGCTGATTTCCATATTTGTTATTGTTACCGGCTGTATATTTATTCTTGCGGCAAATATGGAAGCCATATTGGGTAACCTGGCGCTGGATAAATTAACTGAATCTGTAAAATCAACGCAGGAAAAATTTGAAGGTATTTCAAGCTATGCCGAATCCGCTTTTTCATTGGGTGTGGAGTTTGACGGCAGCACACAAAGCCTGGTGTCTATTGCACCTGCGGCTATTGCCGCCACGCTGTTCCGGCCATATATATGGGAATCAAAAAAATTATCTACGCTGCTTTCTTCGCTGGAAAGTCTGGCCTTTATACTGTTTACGGTGTATGTATTTTTTAGAGCAGGGCCGTTTCGTTTTATTGCAGGCATCATCAAAGTACCAATGATAATGTTTTGCTTTTGGTTTGCTATTTTATTCGCTTTGTTTATAGGTGCCACCACGCTGAATTTTGGCACACTGGTAAGGTATAAAGTGCCGTGTCTTCCTTTTTATCTGGTATCGCTGATACTGATACTGGACAGATGCAAAAAAAAGCAAACCAGTGCGGAGCCTGCTGAAGCGGTATAATTTATTTGGTAAGATTATATGCCCGCTGCACGGCGTGCTCTTGAAAAAAGCATTGGAGCAAATACAATAAATTTTATTTTTCTTATGTATGCAGTTGCCGTGCCTGTTACAGAAAAAGAGATCGGTTCATTTAGCCTTGATAAAATTAATTGCGGTGTTGCTGTAAAATTATTTTTTAAAGCATCTGCTGCAGGCCACATTAAAAAATTCAGCTTCTTCAATTTGTCTGTGCGCTGATACAGCAATACAATGCCCGTCATAGCTGTAAGAAAAAAACAATAATGTAAAAATGCCAGCACCCTGTTATTAAATTTAGATCGGTTTACATGAAACCTGTTGCGTACGTAATAATACATTTTCCAGCAGTTTTTATAATCCCAGTCCTGCTTATATGTAAAGGCGGATGGCGGATGATAATGAATGCTGTCGGCCACTGTTATTACAGGAATGTTGTTTGTCTTTGTAATCCGGCAGATGTATTCACTTTCATCTCCCCACAAAAATAAAGAAGGCTTTGGCACACCCACCCTTTCTACTATATTGCGGTGGATGAGGGTGCCGTTAAACGGATGCCCCACACCCTCAATTAAATTATTATCTACCTCATGTATGGTAGCGTAGTTTTTTGTTTTCCATACAAATGTTTTTTTATCTTCTTTGTTTATTACTGCACAATTTAAAAGACAAAGCTGGGTGGTTTGTGCTGCAAGTATTTTTTCCAGTGCATCTTCTTTAGGATAACCATCATCATCCATACACCATATCCACGAATATTTATTTTGATAAGCCCAGGTGATGCCGGTATTGAATCCGCCACCTGACCCCACATTTTTTTGTGTTATAAAAGTTACATCTTTTTGAGTGGTGAGCCATTCCTCTGTAGTGTCTGTACTTCCGTTGTTTATTACCAGTATTGCATCTGGTTTCCGGGTTTGGTTTCGCAGGGCATTAATGCATTCTTTCAGAAGCTGCATGCGGTTAAATGTAACAACAACGGCGATTACTTTTTCCATAGGGGGTGGTTAGGATTGTAATATTGCATTCACAATATCACGGATAGTGGTATAACGAAAATTAACTATCCTTATTGTATTTGGGATCGGTGCCGCACCGGGAGGAAGCATTTCAAAATGCAATGCCATCATTTTTTTATCACCAAATAAAAACTTGCTGTGCTGCAGTGTTTGCTGTGCGTATGTTGTTATTCTTCTGAATTAGAAAATACAGGAGCCGGTTGATTTTGCCGCAGGGCGGCGATAAACTTTGCTGAAAATTGTATGGCTTCATCTATTACCTGATGCATATCCATATAGCGGTAAGTAGCGAGGCGGCCAAGGAAAGAAACTTTTGTTTGCTGCAATGCAAGGGAGCGGTATTTATCCAGCAATATTTTATCTCCGGCGAGTCTTTTTGGATAGTAAGGCACATCATCCGGTGTTGTTTCTTTACTATACTCAGTAAAGTAAACAGTTTTATGATGTTTTTCCCAGGGAGTAAAATGTTTGTGTTCTGTGATTCTGGTATAAGGGATAGCTGTATCACAATAATTAATTTGTGCCGTACCCTGGTAGTCACCCTCTGTATATGTTTTTTCAAACGTTACTGTTCGGTAGCCCAGCCTGCCAAATGCATAATTAAAGAAAGCATCCAGTGCACCAGTGTAAAAAATATGATCATAGCCAGCCGGTTCAGCACCCGGAATGAATTTTTTATTCAGCTCAATTTTTATTGAAGGATGAGCTGTCATCTTTTGCATTATATCCGTATATCCATTTACAGGAATGCCTGTATACATGTTGTTGTGATAATTGTCATCATAATTAAAACGTACAGGTATTCTTTTTAAAACAGCCGCAGGCAATTCAGTTGGCTCACAGCCCCATTGTTTTTTCGTGTAGCCGTAAAAGAAAGCTTTGTACAAGTCTTTGCCAATAAAACTAAGCGCCTGCTCTTCAAAATTTTTTGGATTGATAATGGATTTGTCGCCAAGTGTTTCTAAGAAATGCCTGGCTTCAGTTGGTGAAAAATTTTTATTGAAATATTGGTTGATGGTATGCAGGTTTACCGGCAGCGAATAAATTTTTCCGGCGCTCATAGCTTTCACCCGGTGTACGTAAGGCATAAATGTGGCAAAGCTGTTGACATATTCCCATATCTCTTTTTTATCTGTATTAAAAATATGGGGGCCATAGCGGTGTTCCATTATACCCGTTGCGGCATCTCTTTCTGTATGGCAGTTGCCGCCGGTGTGGCTGCGCTCATCCCATATAACTATTGTACAATCTGTATCTAATGCCAGTTGGTTTGCCAGCACCGATCCGGAAAATCCTGCCCCCACAATCAAATACCGGTAAGCCATATTTTTTTCTGCTTGAATAAAGGAATGCAACAAATGTAAAAGAAAAATAACTGCTGCTGATGATGGCCTTGATTTTATTTTGTAATTATACAAAACCAAAACAACAACCGGATGTTAATAACCGGATGTTAATCAATATTTATTCAACGGATTTTTTTAACAATCATTGTCATTGAACACACACTACACCTACTTCCTTATTCTTGCTGCTTCGCTGGCAGGGCCGCTTGTGCTAAGTTTTGATAAAAAGGTGGCGTTTTATAAAAACTGGAAATACCTTTTTTCGGCCATGCTGCTGCCTGCATTATTCTACATTGGCTGGGACGCTTACTTTACTTATAAAGGTGTGTGGAGTTTTAATCAGGCTTACGTTACAGGAATAAAAATCATCAATCTTCCGGTAGAAGAAGTGCTGTTCTTTTTTGTAGTGCCTTATTGCTGTTTGTTTATTTATGAATGCATCCGTTGTTACTTTCCAAACTTAAAAAACAAAAATGCTGGTGATTACCTTCTTGCGTTCATTGCATTGGCACTTGCCCTTGCCGGGTTATTTTTTTATAGCCACAGTTATACTTCATGGACATTTATTTTCAATGCTGTTTTTATCGGGTTTATTTTTTGGAAAAAAAATTATTTCAAAGAATTTGATACAACAGCGTTTTTAGTTTCGTATTGCATCATACTCATTCCTTTTTTAATAGTGAATGGTTTTCTCACAGCCATCCCCGTGGTTTTGTACAATGATGCAGAAAATATTGGAATAAGAATTTACAGCATTCCTTTTGAAGATGTATTTTATGGCATGCTGCTGGTGCTAATGAATATTGTTATTTATGAAAAACTGAAAAGCACCTGCAAACATTAACTTTATCACTAAAAATTTTAAATATGAACTTTGGACGTGTGCCACCGGAAGAATTAAACAGCATTGATTTTTCATTGCCTCCCGAACCGGCATTTAATAAAAGAATGCTGAAAGGCAAGCCTGCCAAAAATCCTAAAGTTTATCTCGGCTGTGCCAAGTGGGGAAGAGAAGAATGGGTGGGTAAAATTTATCCGCTCAAAACAAAGGAGAAAGATTTTTTGCAGCATTATGTGAAGCATTACAATTCAATTGAACTGAATGCCACCCACTACAAAGTGTATGGAGAAGCAGGTTTAAAAAAATGGGCAGAAAAAGCTGCAGACCGAGATTTCAAATTTTGTCCCAAGATGTACCAGGGTGTCACCCACCGGGGGAGTTTATCCAACAAACAATTTATCAGCAATGAATTCTTCAGGGGCATTGTAGCTTTTGAAAAATTCCTCGGCCCCATCTTCATCCAGGTAGGTGATACTTTTTCTACCAAAAGAAAAGATGAACTGTTTGATTATCTGAAAACATTGCCAACCGATTTGCAATTCTTTCTGGAAGT
>JAYWIB010000216.1:0-3722 GCA_043789265.1 Chitinophagaceae bacterium | reverse complement strand
TCCTGGGAATGAACAGGAGAGAAATAAAAAATAAATTTGATGAGATAGTAAATTTTGCAGGCGTGGAAAGGTATATAGATACACCTGTAAAAAGATATTCATCCGGGATGTATGTACGCCTGGCCTTTGGTGTGGCGGCACACCTGGAACCAGACATACTTATTGTAGATGAAGTATTGGCAGTAGGTGACGCTGAGTTTCAAAAAAAAGCGCTGGGTAAAATGAAAGATGTAAGCAGCAGGGAGGGTAGAACAGTACTGTTTGTGAGTCATAATATGCAGGCTATTTCAACACTTACCAGCAAGTGCATTTTTATGCACACAGGTAAAATATTAGAGGTCGGCAAAACAAAAAGCGTCATTTCAAAATATTTAAGTTTTGATACCAACAGGTCGCTTGCTTACAATAAACCTGCCCACAATACATTACCGCAGATAACTAAAGTATTTCTTCAAACAAGCCAGCCTAATAATACGCAGGTAAATGGCGACGAAATGAAAGTTTACATAGAAATAAGCACACCTTTTTCAATACAGGCAGCCGCTATTTCTTTACAATTTTTCAATCGCCATCACATTCCCATTGTTCATTTATGGCAGTACGATAGTCAAATTCCATTTTGCAGAGAACCGGGCGTATTTGAATTGGTATGTACCATACCAGGCTTAAAGCTATACCAGGGTGCTTATACAATCTGCCTGCATTTTGCTGATTTTTCCGGAAATAAATGGGATCATCTTGAGGAAATTTGCCCTTTTGAAGTGGTAATGTTTGGTAAAATAAGAGAGTATCAATGGCAGGATGAAAGCTGTGCATATATAGAAGATTGTAATTGGAATATAAAAAAGGTAGATTAATGAAACCTCAAAAAAATGAAAGATTATATGTGCATTGGACTAATCCAAGGTATTATGGCTTATTAGCATTAAGAAAAGCAATCGAATTTGTAATCGAAAAATATGTTGCTAAAACCCAGGGTAAGTTAGCTATAGATTTAGGTTGCGGAACTATGCCTTATAAACCTTTATTTGAGCCTTATTTAACGAATTATCTCGGTGCTGATATCCCAATGAATAAGGATGCTGATTTACTTATGGATATGGATACCGGAAAGGTAGATGCAGAAAATGAAATGTTTGATTTTATTGTATCTACCCAGGTTTTAGAACATGTAACGTCTCCAGAAAATTATTTAAAAGAAGCTCACAGGTTATGTAAAAAAGAAGGCTTACTGTTTATCTCCACTCATGGATTTTGGCTATACCACCCCGATCCGAATGATTATTGGAGATGGACAGCAGCCGGGTTGCAAAAAATTCTTAGAGACAATAACTGGGAAACTGTAGAGATTATAGGGCTGTTAGGTTTTGCTGCAGCCGCCATGTCATTGTTTCAGGATGCACTAGTAAAGCGGCTGCCAAAATATTTACAAAAGCCATTTTGGATAATTATGCAAAGGGTGGTAAAATTTATGGATAGATTTTATAATGAACAAACCAGAATGGAAAACGCAGCATTATATCTTGTTATTGCAAAAAAAAATTAAAATATTAATTACTAATTCAGTTCCATTAAACGGGGGAGATGAAGCGCTGCTGCGGGCAACTGAACTTTCTTTAAAAAAAGTTTTTCCAGATGCTGAAATTACCGCACTGTGTTCTAATGCAGCACTATGCCGTAAATATATAACTGATATTCTGCTGGACACAGATCTTGAATGGGTAAGAACTGATAAAAAGAACTCCAGAGAATGGATGTTTTTTAAAATTCGCAGAATGCTTTTGTTGTTTTTAGGAATTGGATGGAACAGCCGCTTTTCGCTGATGTGGGCAAATAAAGATGAGGCAAGAGTAAAAGCAATATACAGAAACTGCGATTTAGTTATTTCGTCTGCTGGCGGCTTTTTACATGATCATTATCCCATTGATAAAAGAATGGAAGGGTTTAAGCTGGCAATGAGCTATAAAAAACCGCTCATCCTCTTTGCACAATCTGTCGGCCCATTTTGGAAGAAAGATTCAATAGCGGCTGTTCAAAAAGAATTTCCAAAAATGTCTGCAATTATTCTCAGAGAAAAAAAATCTTTAAAATACCTTGCTGATGTACAATTATCCGATCACAATATTTATGTAACAACAGACGCCGCATTTCTTTGGCGAAAATTGCATCCTGAATTATTCGTTCCAAAGTTTGGCCAGGTAACTACTATTGCTATGTGCTTCCGAAACTGGCCTGTTGAAAATGACAGAATAGAAGAAACTATTTTGAAGGCAGTTGAATTGTGCAAATTCTTATTACAAAATGAAAGCAGAAGAATAATATTTTTATCTACCTGCCAGGGAATTGAAGGATATATTGATGATTCCTGCCACGCAGAAATCATTGTAAGTAAACTTCCGTTTGCAATGCAAAGCCGGTGCGAAATTGATACTCAAAAATATACAACTGTTGACCTGATCAGCGCTTATGGTAAGTGTGATGCATTTATTGGAATGCGCCTTCATAGCGCTATTTTAAGTATGCTTGGAGGCACAGCCGCAATGGGCATTGGATACGAAGACAAAACACCTGGAATTTTTTCAATGCTGGGTTTACAGGATTATCAGATTTCTTTTGATGAAAATCATGAAAGTTGGATTAGCTGTGCTAATCATTTCCTTAAAAATATTGACCATATAAGGAGGCAATTGCCCAATGTCCTCGATGAAGCATCAAACATTGCAGTGGAATCATTGGCTATAACTAAAAGAGTGATAGAGAAAAGATGAATAAAATTGCACAGTTAAGATGGGAAAAAGATATTGAAAACTATGATCTGCCACATCTTCGCCTCAGGCAGGTAGCAGAATTGGTAAAGAAAATTAATCCTGCCTCCTATACCGACCTTGGATGTGCTAAAGGAACACTTCGACTGCTTACCCCTGGTATTAAATATACAGGTTGCGATTTTGCAGTGCCGGAAGGGCAAATGGATTTTGATTTTATAAATTGTGATTTTAATAGGGAGAAATTGCCTGGGAAAATAAACGGAGAGTTGCTTATAACCTGTTCCGGCTTGCTGGAATACATCGAAAATATTGACGCATTTTTGAAAAACATACATCTGATTCTTGCTGAAAATGGCAACATCATTGTCAGTTACTTTAACATGAATCACCTTTCCAGAATATTCGAAATGGCTTCAGGCAAATCATTCCCGGTGCATCCTGACTGGAGGGGGTTTTATTCACCAAATGATTTTATGCAAAAGCTTGCGGAGGCTGGATTTAGTATTCAGAAAATTATCCCGGTAAGTCATGGATTTAAAAATTCTGCTGCTGTTTCAGCAACTATTAATGTACAACTTACCTTACCAGAATTTCGTTTTTATTCGAAATTGCTTGCTCATCAGCTTATATATATTTGTAAAAAAAATTGTTGAGGAAGTAATCAATCACCTTTATGAAAACCCTTGCTATTATTTCTCCCAGCAATAATTCCTATTCAGAAACTTTTATACGGGCTCATAAACTTCTTCCATTTAATATAAAATTTTATTATGGCGGATGGTTGCCCAATCACTTAGAAGGAAATAATACAGGGTTATTAAATTTTAGTATCCTTCAAAGAATAAGAATAAAGTGGGATAAAAGTTTCAGCGTATCTGAACATGCATTTGGGTTTTCTTTAAAGAAACAAAAAATTGATTGTGTATTGGCAGAATACGGACCAACGGCATGCGG
>JAYWIB010000215.1:0-3723 GCA_043789265.1 Chitinophagaceae bacterium | reverse complement strand
CATTTTTTTACATTGCCGATGACCGGGTGGATTTTAGAGAGCTGATAAAAATATATGCAGGCGAGTTTAAGGTAAAAGTGGAAATGAAGCAGATAGGCGCCAGGCAGGAGGCGGGCAAAGTGGGAGGCATAGGCAGTTGCGGAAGAGAGCTCTGCTGCAGCTCCTGGCTTACTGATTTTAAAAGTGTGAATACCAATGCGGCCCGTTATCAAAACCTGAGTATTAACCAAACGAAATTAAGCGGCCAGTGTGGCCGGCTAAAGTGCTGCCTTAATTATGAGCTTGATACTTACATGGATGCCCTGCAGTCTTTTCCGGATGATTGCGATATGATAGAGATGGCCAGGAGCCGGGCTTTTTTGGTAAAGAAAGATATCTTCCGGAACTTGATGTGGTACACCATGCCCGACAGTACAAAGCAATATCCGCTTACCATAGAAAGGGTAAAGAAAATAAAGGCACTTAATCAGCAGGGAATACGTCCGGATGAATTGGAACCCGTGGAAGTGATAAGTAAAAAACCGGTGGAAGTTGAACCCACCTATGCTGATGTGGTAGGACAAATAAGTTTAAAAAGCCTGGAAAAAACAAGCCGTAAAAGAAGGGATAGTGAAAGAGACCCTGGCAATAACAGGCAGGGTAATAATGAACAACGGCCGCCGCAAAACCGTGGCAATCAGCAGGGAGGCGACAATGCCAACCACAATCAGCAGCGCCCTGCGCAAAACAGGAACAACCAGCAGCCCGGCAATAATAGTAACAACAGCAACCGCAACCGCAACCAGCAGCGGCCACCACAAAACAAGGGCAACCAGCAGCCACAAAACCGTGGAGGGAATACAAACCAGCAGCAGGGCGGGGGCAATCAAAACCGCAACCAGCAGCGGCCACCGCAGCGGCCTGATGACAAAAGCGGGGGCAGTGAAAAATAAATTGATTGTATAAATTTTTGAGTCTGTTGCACAACAGTATCATCAGTAATTGCTGAATTAAACAACGGCTTTCTTTAAGTGTTATAAAAAAGTTCAGCAAAATGCTGAGGCTGTCAACAAGGGCATTTATCATAAGTTTGCAACAGCAACAGATGAACACTTCCAGTGAATAACCAGCGTCAAAAAGCAGCTAACTTATTTCGAATAAAACATCCCGATAATTACATGCAATACTGCGAATCTTATACCTCATACAAAAGATTAAAAACACGGGAAGTAAAAATCGGTAACCTCTTACTCGGCAACGGTAATCCCATACGTGTACAAACCATGACGACCACTGATACCATGGACACTATGGCCACAGTGGAGCAATCTATCAGGTGTATACAGGCAGGTGCCGAACTGGTACGCATTACTGCGCCTTCAAAAAAAGAAGCTGAAAACTTACAACATATAAAAGATGAGCTGCGCCGCAGGGGATATACCACACCGCTGGTGGCCGATATACATTTTACACCCAACGCCGCAGAGATAGCGGCAAGGATTGTAGAAAAGGTACGGGTGAACCCCGGTAACTATGTAGACAAAAAAAAATTTGAGCAGATAGAATACACAGATGCAACATATGCCGAAGAAATAGAAAGAATAAGAGAAAGATTTTCGCCATTGGTATTGATTTGTAAAGAACACGGCACTGCCATGCGGATAGGCACCAATCATGGCAGCCTCAGCGACAGGATAATGAGCCACTATGGTGATACAGCAATGGGCATGGTAGAAAGTGCAATGGAATTTTTAAGGATAGCAAGAAGCCTCGATTACCACAATATTGTGCTGAGTATGAAAAGCAGCAATCCGCTGGTGATGGTGCAGGCATACAGGCTGCTGATACATCACATGCAGCAAGAGTTTAGAGAATGCTATCCGCTGCACCTCGGCGTAACAGAAGCCGGCGATGGCGAAGATGGAAGAATTAAATCGGCCATCGGCATTGGCACCTTGCTGGAAGATGGGATTGGAGACACCATCCGGGTAAGCCTCACAGAAGATCCGGAATTTGAAATACCCGTTTGCAAAGATTTGGTTGCCCGGTATACAGGTACGGGTACAGGCAATCACGACAATGTAAATCCGGTTTTAGGTTATTCTCCATTTGAGTATAAACGAAGAGCAACCATTGAAGTAAATAATATCGGCGGCAGGCAGGTGCCTGTGGTGATGGCAGATTTTATGCTTGCTGAAACCATTGCCCCCACTGATTTACAAGCTATCGGCTATAGTTACGATCCGGCATCGGACAAATGGCACATTGGCGATGCTGCGGCAGATTATATATACACCGGCAATAAAATAATTGACTTCGCATTGCCCGGAACATTAAAAATTATTTGCAATTACACTACATGGTTGAATGCTGCGGATAAAGAAAAAATTTTTCCCCTTTACCAGTCTGCAGCATTTATCAACGCAGAAAAAAAATCTCCTTATATAAATTTTATTTCGGCAGATGCTGCCGCGGACAATGCACTGCTGCTAAAAGAAATGCAAACAGACAGTACAGCAGTATTGTGCCTGTATAGTTCAGCAAAAAATGCGGTGCAGTCTGTAAGGGCATTTATAAGTAACATGCTGCAGCAGCAAATAAAAACACCCGTCGTGCTGGCAGTAGAAAGCCATCACAGCAGTATTGATGAGCAACTGATACATTTTGCAACGGAAAGCGGTGCATTGTTTTTAGATGGCATGGGTGATGGCACATGGCTGATGAATGACGCTGAAAAACCTGTCAATCAAAAAGTATCCGGCAGAACTTACCTGCAGGCAAATAACAATCACCAGTTTATTAACAATACATCTTTTTCTGTGCTGCAGGCAGTACGCACCCGCATTTCTAAAACAGAATACATCAGTTGCCCAAGCTGCGGCAGAACATTGTTTGATCTGCAGGAAACCACGGCAAAAATCCGTGCTGTTACGCATCATTTAAAAGGATTAAAAATTGCCATTATGGGCTGTATTGTAAATGGCCCGGGCGAAATGGCTGACGCAGATTTTGGCTATGTGGGCAGTGGAGTTGGAAAAATTACTTTATACCGGGGCAAAGAAATTATAAAGCGTAATGTGGACAGTAATATTGCGGTGGAAGAACTGATAAATTTATTAAAGGAAAATAATGCATGGGTGGAACCTGTAGCCAATTAAACAAAAGTACCATTGTACCTCGGTCATACTTATCTTATCAAATACAACAAAGTTTATGTCGCAGAATGAGTTATTATCTGATACTTTCCCTGCCGAGCAATAAACCTATTTTAATATTAAAAGAAAAATAGGAATCCTTGTTTTTTGGATTGCCCCTGATGCCGCCCTGGTATTTTCTGTATACACCGCCTGGGCCCAAAGGATTGGTGCGGTCATTGAAAATTAAATCTTTTGCAACATTATATTCTGCGTCGCTCAATCCCATTTCTGCACGATAGGTATTTAAATCAGGATATATCGTACTTACATCATCCAGGTAATCTGTATTGAGTATTCTGTATAAAAATTCTGCACGCAGGTTAAATGATTTTGACAACTCATATCTTACACCCATCCCTACAGGAAAATTCATTTGAGTAAGTTTATAAGGTTTTCTTTCAGGGTAGCTGGGAAGCCCCTGCCCTTCTGTACTTAGAGGCTGCAGGTCTACATAACTTCCATTGGTATATTTTGCCTGAGGATTGAAAGTGAACAAGCCAATACCTGCTGCCAGGTAGGGCGAAATGCGGGGAGGCTCATCATCCCT
>JAYWIB010000214.1:0-3737 GCA_043789265.1 Chitinophagaceae bacterium | reverse complement strand
AATAAGTGTGTTGCAATAATTGTTTGTAAAAAAATTACCAATATAAGATAAGCGCTGTAAAAAAAAGCAGCCTGTGTTTAAAAATTGCACAATGCCACATCAAAATAAAATCAATCCGGTTTCCAGTCATAAAAAATTTTGACGAGGTTGTTTTCTCCAAGGCTTGTTTCCAGGTAAAATGATTTTCTTTTTTTGCCATCAATAATTTCCAGTACGGAAGTGTTGGGCGGAATAGAGCCAATATTGTCTGCCACAAACATAATGGTGTTGGAACCCGGCTGCAGTGTAACGGTTATAAACTGCGGCGCTTTTTTTACAGGAAAACCCTGCACTACCCAGCGGCCACCAATGTTTATCGAAATACTATCACCATCTTCAACGGCATCATCCCATATAGCAAGTGTTATCTGCTGCGTTTTTGCTACGATGCTGCCAATTAATTTTTCATTGCGTTGTAATGAATTGTCAGGCAAATTACCCCTTACATAATTTTGAAAATTTTTTTCACTGCCTTTTTCGCAATACAATTTTACTACAATAAAAGTAGCAGCGCTGTCAACTTTATTTGTAAAATCCAGCGCCATTTTTTTTGCGCCAAATTCAAGATTTACTTTTCCTTTGCTGGGCAAGCCATCACCAAAATTTTCTGCAAACAAGGTGAGTATATTCAATCCTGTGTCCAGTAGAATTTCTTCATTTTGTGCTTTCTTGCCAACGGTAATATTTTCGTACAAGCTGTGTCCGTTCAGCATTACAGACAGTACGTCTTTTTCTTTTTTCTTTCCGCCGGCAAAAGCAATGGTGCCATCACGGGTATGCAGGTACACCGTATCCAGCAGGCCAAAATAATCCGGTGAGGTTTGCGGACTTAATATCAATGGTTCGTTGCCGCCCTGCCAGGGAATGCTGTTTACTTTTTTTAATTTCATTGCGTCCTCCTGCAGCAATGTTTTCAATCTTGCTGCTGTGGTTGCGTTTACCGCATGTAGCTGCACGGAATCCGATATTGAAATTGCTGGCTGCATGGATGGTATACGCATCAGTGTTAGTACCGCATTGCCTTTAAAATCTTTACTCAAATCGAAGATGCCGTTGAGCAAGGACATATAATTTTTTAAAGAAAAAGGATATTCTGCCACTGCATATTTATTGCGGCTGATGCCCAGTTCCCGTGCGCTTTTTTTTACGAGCAGTAAATCATATTCAGCAGAAAAGCTGTCGCATTGAATGCGTATATGTGCCGGGTACAAAATATTTTTTTCAGGGGCAGCCACTTTCATTTCAAAAATCAGTGGCCGGGTATCGCTGCTTGCAGTATTGTCCAGTTGCCAGGTGCCTGCAAATGCATCGGCCTGCGCCAGCAAGCGTGTGCAGCAACACAGCAACAACAATAAACACAAATAAAAACGGCTCATTTACAGCTTGGTTAGTAAAGCAAAGAAATGAAAAAAATATGGATGGAGTTGCCGATATGAGTAAGTAACTGTGTTATACAAATTAGGCTGCCGCCCAACATTTCAAATGGAGAACTTTTAAAACATATGCCTATAACAAATGCAAATTGAAAATTTATTTAGCAAAATTCAAAAACTAAACAATAAACATTAAGTCTGTACTACTTATCGCAGTACAAAATGATGTCCGATTGTTCAGCTCAGAATTTGCAAACTTTTATCTACATAAAGTAATTTTATATCGCAATTGATGCGACCTCCTTACATAAACTATTCAACAATGATTTTTGTAATTACCGTTTGATTATTCCTGTCAATCTGCAGAATGTACAAACCTTTTCTTAAGCCAGCTACACTGTAGTTATAACTTTTGCTGCTGGTTTCATTTCGTACCCACTGCCGTACCTGCATATTTGTATTTAATTCAAATAAGGTTACAATAGTTTTACCAATAGATTTAATTGTACGCAATGGTTTTAGTTCCTGCCCTTGTTGTTTAGAAGTTACTGCTGCCTCTGTTTGTTGTAAAAAAGTAATATTAAAATCGCTGCTTACCGGATTAGGAAAAACTGCTGCACTTAACCCTGAACAGTCAAATGCTATAATCTCTCCGGCAGGGAATGAATTACCGCAGGCTGTTTGAACAATCACACTTAATTCCATAGGCACATTGCAACCGCTGGAAGCAAAAGAACAATTGGCTACTGTAGAAGATTTTTTTAAGATGTTGTCTTTATAAAATTTATAAATAGTACCAGAAGGGTACTGCCTTGTGACCGACATAATAATTTGACCATATCTGCAGAGTTGTGTTGGTGAGTATCCACAAATGGTATAAGTTGGAGTAAGCGTGCCAACAATTATAGGGATTGTTAAGGTGCTAATTCCGCAAGCACCACTTATGTTGACAGATACAGTGGCCTGAGCATTTCTAGAACCCACCCTTGATACCAGCACTGTATTTCCGTTAGGCACAAGTGTAACTGCTGATGAATTGACCGACCAACTATAACTAACTCCATTGCCAAACGGAGCAGTTAATGTTTGAGAGGTACAGATTGTTGTATTGCCTGCAATTGTACCATTGGCACAAAATGCATCGCAATTAGTACGAACAGTAGTTACACCATTCATTTCATTTGCGAGCCAATTTGCAGAACGCATATATATTCCTTCATGTGGTTCACAACCGGTAGAAACAAACTGCCATACTATCTGATTTGTATTTGGATTCCTTGCACCTATTGTTATCGGGCCATCATTAAATGCAGTGGCAAAGTTTACGAATGGCGTATTAAATGGGGTTATTGGTGGTGTAGCACCAATATACTTTGCTATGTAATTAGCGTTGGTCAAAGTGGTGTTTCCCTGTCCAATATCTAATGCAGATGTTGTTGGAATAAATGAAAACCTTCTTTGAATAAAAAAACTATTGTTGTAACTAAACATCCAGTCTTGCGATACTGAACCGGGTTGATTAGCAAGGTCTATCGTGTAAAAACCGCCAGGGTAAGTGTCAAAGGGTAAAATACCAGTGGGCGCATTGTAAGTTTTATTAGCAATGTTTACACTTACAGGTACAAGCCAAAGTACTTTTTTGGTTAATTTGAGGTTACCGTAATACACAGCGTTGCCACCACCATTTGCTATTGATTTAATATCAAGTGTTAATTCAAATTTGCTGCTGCCGGGCAATATCAGGGGTATGGTAATAAGTGGGGGAACACCCAAAGCCTGTAAGCCAGCACCAGCCACCATAAAAATAAGGTCGCCAATAAAACGTGTTTTTGTGCTGCGGTAATGGTAAAGCAAACTTGAGCCGGCAGCAAACTCCTGGTCGATAGCACATTCGCTTCCGTTACTAATGGCAATATTCCTGATATTGACAGGGTAAGCCCATTGTGTTCTTAACTCCTGTAAAAATTGTAGATTGGCGGTATTTGTTTGATTATAAAATATGTCAATCCTGTTGGTTAGTATTTGCCTGGATGCCGGCTGGTCAGCAAGCAATAAATTTAATAATGGGCTCGGGCCATTGCGAAGCAATTGAATAATTTCTACAGCTAACGCAAGCCCTCCAGTACTTACATACATACGGGTGGCATGGCGTGCTGCCGCTTGGTAGCCCAATGGTACATTCGCCCCCTGGTGCGGCGCATCTAGACTTACATACAAACCTGTTTGGTGTGCAGCATAGCCGCCAGCACCATTTTGTCCGCCGCCTCTGTCCATTCTGCCCAATGCCATACGTGCTATTACACCACCCATACTGCTGCCGAGTAC
>JAYWIB010000213.1:0-3756 GCA_043789265.1 Chitinophagaceae bacterium | reverse complement strand
CATGCGGTAACGTATAACCTGCCTGCATCTGCCACATCAAATGTATGTGATTGGACATGATAACAAACGCATATAGCTTCACCCGTTTGTGCTCCACTAAAAAACGCAGGCTGCCTGTTATAATGTCTTTGTATTTGTCAGGCTTCAGCAGATGCTTCCACTCAAGTATGGTGGCGGTGAAAAATTGTGCATGGCATTCTGTGTACAGCATAAAGTTTTTTTAAAGAAATAATGTATGAATTATTCAAAACATTTTTTATCTCTTACCCTCCGGTTGTTGGTGAGAACACCAACAACGGCGTTCCCGGATAGGCTGCTTCTTTTAAACACATACCAACAGCGGCAAAAAAGTTTTTTTAAAGAACTAATGTATGAATTATTCAAAACATTTTTTTTTCTTGCCCTCCGGTTGTTGGTGATTATATCCCGCCATTCGGGAGAACACCAACAACGGCGTTCACGGATCCAGTTTCTTTTAAAGACATTCCAACCACGGTTTAAAATATAGCCAAAGCTTATAAAGTAATCATCATTTTTTTGGGTGAACTTTTACTTGTTGGTGCATATTTTTTTTAGATGAACATCATATGAAATTATTGAAAATGTTTTTTAACTCTTGCCTTACGGTTGTTGGTGAGAACACCCAACAACGGCGTTCAAGGATTTCTAAATTTTTTAAAGACATACCAACCACGATTAGAGCCATTGTTGGTGTTTATTTTTTCGTAGAACATTGTATGAAAATTATTGAAAATTTTTTTTTCTCTTGCCCTTCGGTTATTGGTGAAAACACCCAACAGCATTCACGGATCACCATCTTCTAAAATACATAACCAACACCTGCAAAAACAAACGCCGCTTTAAATTAAGCGGCGGTGTTTTATTGTGCTGTGTTTCGTTGCCATGTAAGGCAGCTTTCATTTAGCTGCAACCCATACTGTTGCCACAGTTCAGGCATTTGTAGCAAGTACCGCTACGCATAGTAATGTGGCCGCAGGTATTGCAGGACGGTGCATCGCTCTGCATGCTTTTAGCAGCAGCATTTACTGCATCCAGTCCGCTCAGTGAATTTTTTACTTTGACGGGTTGAGTATTTCCTGCAGGCGAAGTGTTTCCACCGGTTACCCTTACTTCACTCAATTCGTGTACACGATTGCCAATGGTAGGTATGTTTTCGTCCCACGGTGCATTGCCCATATTTTCCACTTCGGGTTTATCTAATACATGTACCAAATCTGTACGGCCCAGGTATTCGTACGCCAGTGAGCGGAAAATTAAATCAATGATAGAAGTGGTACTTTTAATATTTGGATGATCCACCATACCGGCTGGTTCAAAACGGGTGAATACAAATTTTTCAACAAACTCTTCCAATGGCACACCATACTGCAGGCCAATGGAAATGGCAATGGCAAAACAGTTGAGCATGCTGCGTACGGTAGCGCCTTCTTTGGCCATGTCAATAAATATTTCTCCTACAGTACCATCTGTGTATTCGCCGGTACGCAGGAACAATGCCTGCCCGTTAATTTTTGCTTTTTGTGTAAAGCCACGGCGTTTTGCTGGCAATGTTTTACGTTCTACTATTTTTGCCAGGCGACCTTTCAATACCGTATCGGGGCTGCTTTGCATGCGCTTGCTTACTTCATCAAGCAGTTCATCTACGGTAAGCTTTGCCATATCCACAATGTATGAATCGGTTGCTGATACCGGCTCCTGTGCCGCTGCAGTTGATTCTTCTTTTTCTTCGTCGGCTGCTTTTTTCTTTTTATCCGATTTGTTGCTCAATGGCTGTGATAATTTGGAACCATCCCTGTACAAGGCATTTGCTTTAAGACCAAGCTCCCAGCTAAGGCGGTAGCAGTCTGCAATTTTTTCTATGGCTGCTTCATGCGGCAGGTTAATGGTTTTACTGATAGCACCGCTTAAAAAAGGCTGAGCCGCAGCCATCATGCGTATGTGGCCGTGTGCATGAATGTAGCGCTGGCCTTTTTGTCCGCATTTATTGGCGCAGTCAAATACGGATAAGTGTTCGTCTTTCAGATAAGGCGCACCTTCCACCGTCATGGTGCCGCATACATATATATTGGCCGCATCTATCTGCTCATCCGTATAGCCCAGTGCTTCCAGCATGCTCCATCCAAAGTCATTGTATTGCACTGCTTTAAAACCAAGGCGCTGCAGCGTGGCTTCGCCAAAAGTAAATACGTTGAATACAAATCCAATTTCAAAAGCGCTGCCCAGTGAGGCTTCTACTTTTTGCAGTTCTTCTTTTGTAAAACTTTTTGCCAGCAACGATTCGGTGTTGATATAAGGAGCACCCTTTAAGGTAGCATGTCCTTTTGCATAGTTAACAATTTCCTCTATTTCATTTTCGCTGTATTTTAAATTACGCAATGCCGCAGGCACGCTCTGGTTGATGATTTTGAAATAACCGCCGCCACTTAATTTTTTAAATTTCACCAGAGCAAAGTCGGGCTCTACACCAGTAGTATCGCAATCCATTACCAGGCCAATGGTGCCGGTGGGGGCTATCACGGTTGTTTGTGCGTTACGATAGCCATATTTTTCACCCATCTGTACTGCATCATCCCATGCTTTGATGGCTGCAGTTAATAAATAATCAGGGCAATATTTTGCATTGATGCCTTGTGGTTTTATTTGTATGCCTTCGTATGCACCCTGTGCATCGTATGCAGCAGCACGGTGGTTGCGCATTACACGGAGCATGTGTGTTTTATTAATTTCGTATTTATCAAAGGCACCCAGGAAGGAAGCCATCTCTGCAGATGTTTTATAAGCCACTCCCGTCATGATGGCTGTGATGGCACCGGCAATGCCTCTTGCCTGTTCACTATCGTATGCAATGCCACTCACCATTAGCATACTGCCGAGGTTGGCATAGCCGAGGCCCAGTGTGCGGTAATCGTAAGATAGTTGCGCCACTTCTTTAGAAGGAAACTGCGCCATCAATACAGATATTTCCAGCACTACTGTCCACAACCTGCTGGTGTATTCAAAACCTTTTACATCAAAACTATTGTCTTCTTCTTTAAAGAAACGACGCAGGTTAACAGAAGCTAGGTTACAGGCAGTATTGTCTAAAAACATGTACTCACTGCAGGGGTTAGAAGCCCGGATGGCACCACCTTCGGGGCAGGTATGCCATTCGTTGATGGTAGTGTCGTATTGTGTGCCAGGGTCTGCACATTTCCATGCGGCATAGGTAATGTTTTTCCAAAGTTCTCTTGCCTTTACCGTTTTCATTACCCGGCCATCGCTTCTGCCTTTTAATTCCCAGTCACCATCTTCATCCAATACTTTAAAAAATGAATTGGGTATGCGTACAGAGTTATTGCTGTTTTGTCCGCTTACGGTACGGTATGCCTCACCTTCATAATCACTTGGATAACCGGCTGCAATTAATGCGGCTACTTTATCTTCTTCTTCTACTTTCCAGTTTACAAATTTTTCTATTTCGGGATGATCCAAATCAAGACAAACCATTTTAGCCGCACGCCGGGTAGTACCTCCGCTTTTAATAGCGCCTGCAGCCCTGTCGCCAATTTTTAAAAAACTCATCAGTCCGCTGGAAGTACCGCCGCCACTTAGTTTTTCGCCTTCGCCCCTTATGCTGCTGAAGTTGGTGCCTACTCCGCTGCCGTATTTAAATATCCGTGCTTCCCTTACCCACAAATCCATAATGCCTCCTTCATTTACCAGGTCATCATCCACACTTAATATAAAGCAGGCATG
>JAYWIB010000212.1:0-13839 GCA_043789265.1 Chitinophagaceae bacterium | reverse complement strand
TGTACAGATGCACAACGCTTTTCGGCTTCCTGTATTGTGCCGAAGAACTTATTTTTTACCAGCCGCACCGGTGTCAGTTGCTTTAAAGAAAGCATGGTATCTCCCTCCTTTGCATCTACAATTACCTGTTTAAAATGTGGATGTGCAGAGGCTTCTTCACTTGCTGCAAAGCGGCTGCCCACCTGTACGCCCGATGCACCCAGTACCATGGCAGCAAGCATTTGCCTGCCCGTGGCTATACCGCCTGCTGCTATCACAGGAATGCGTACCGCATCACATACGGCTGGTATCAGTACCAAAGTGGTGGTTTCTTCCCGGCCATTGTGGCCGCCTGCTTCAAAGCCTTCGGCCACCACCGCATCGCAGCCGGCTTCCTGTGCCTTTACAGCAAAACTGCTGCTGCTTACTACATGCACCACTGTAATGCCATGCTGCTTCAGGATGCCCGTCCAGGTACGGGGACTGCCTGCTGACGTAAAAACAATGGGTACGTTTTCTTCAATAATTATTTTGATGTGTGCATCAGTATCCGGGTACAGGAGAGGCACATTTACACCAAAAGGTTTATTGGTGGCTGCCCTGCACTTTTTTATATGGGTTCTTAATACATCGGGATACATACTGCCGCTGCCGATTAAACCCAGCCCGCCGGCATTACTAACGGCACTGGCCAAACGCCATCCGCTTACCCATACCATACCCGCCTGTACAATGGGATAGTCTATATTAAAAAGTTGGGTGATACTGTTTTTCAATGGCCAAATATTTGATGATGAAACAGCTATGGTGATGGTGGCTTACACCGCTTACATAGCCTGTATAAAGATAGCAGGATGCTGATAAAAAATTTTGCTTAAGCAGAAATTATTGTGTGGGATGCGGATAGCCTGCAGCGAAAAATAACCCATGCCACTTTATAGCGCAATAAAAAATTTAACCCAGATCAATGTCGGTGTTGTCACCAATATTCAGTGATCGGGTTTCGCCTTTAATGCCGGTATCACTGCCAATCAGTGAATCATCAAGTACCACATCGTATAAACGGGAAAAAGAACCAATGATGGATTCTTTTACGATGGTATAGTTTAAAATAGAGTATTCGCCAATGGTTACATTTGGGCCAATAACAGAATTCTGTATTTCACAGCCTTCGCCTATACTTACAGGTGGTATAATGATGGAGTTTTCAAAAGTGTGCAGACCCTTTACTGAACCACCAAATTTTTTAAGCAGCGTGGCATTGGATTCAAGCAGGGTTTCTTTTTTGCCGCAATCAAACCAGCTCTGCACCTTAAAAAATTTAAATTTTGCACCCGCATGTATCATACATTCCAGTGCATCTGTAAGGCTGAATTCTTCATGTGTTCTTTCGCCCCTGTCAATGATTTTTTTAAGACAGGTAAATAAAAAATTTGTCTCCTTAATTTTATAAATGCCCACCAGTGCCATGTTGCTTTTTGGTATGGCAGGTTTTTCCACCACCCTCGAAATAAATCCATCCTCTTCAATTTCTGCCACGCCAAAATTCCGGGGATCATCTACTTTTTTTACACCAAGCATAGATACAGGCGAAGCGATTACTTCGGCTACATTATACTCTGCAATGGTATCGCCCAGTACAATAAACACTTCATCGTGCTGCACAATTTCCCTCGCCAGGTCAATTGCATGACCTGTGCCCTGCCGCTCATTCTGATAAACAAAATGGCAGGTAAGCTGTGGGTAATGTTCTTTTACATAGTCCTGAATTTTTTCGCCGAGGTAGCCTACAATAAAAATAAAATCATTGATACCGGCCTCATGCAACTGATCTATTATAATGCTTAATACAGTTTTTCCTGCAAGTGGAATAAGCGCTTTTGGCTGTGTGTATGTATGTGGCCGGAGCTTGGTGCCTGCGCCTGCTACTGGAATAATCGCCTTCATATTTTAATAATTATCCCTGGTAAGTGGATTTTTATTTGCAATTGAAATGCTGGTTTTTAAAACGGAGTGTGAATGTAGTGATTTTTGTGTAAAACCTAAATGAATAAATATTGCAGGCATGCAGCCATTTGTACTTTATCATTTTAAAATCACTGTGAACATCTTTGTTTTTAATAATGGGTGGATTGTATATTTGCACCCTCAAAACTTATTCATGCAAAGAGATACGTTGGTTTTTGATCTTATAAAAAAAGAAATGCAGCGCCAGCGCCACGGGCTGGAACTGATAGCATCGGAAAACTTTACCTCCCTGCAAGTAATGGAAGCATCAGGATGTGTAATGACCAATAAATATGCAGAAGGCTACCCCGGCAAAAGATATTATGCAGGTTGCGAAATAGTGGACCAAACAGAGCAGCTGGCTATTGACAGAATAAAGCAAATTTTTAATTGTGATTATGCCAATGTGCAGCCCCACAGCGGCGCACAGGCCAATGCGGCAGTAGCACTTGCTGTACTGCAGGCCGGCGACAGAATATTAGGCCTTGACCTGAGCATGGGCGGGCATCTTACACACGGCAGCCCGGTTAACTATTCAGGCAAATTATATGAAGCTCATTTTTATGGCGTGGTAAAAGAAACAGGCCTGGTGAATTATGAAATGCTGGAAGAAAAAACACGAATATTAAAACCAAAAATGATCATTTGCGGCGCCTCTGCCTACAGCCGTGACTGGGATTATGCAAGAATAAGGAAGGTGGCTGATGAAGTGGGTGCCTTTGTACATTGTGACATGGCACATCCTGCAGGGCTTATTGCAAAAGGATTGCTTGCTTCTCCATTTGAACATTGTCATTTTGTAACCAGCACCACACATAAAACATTGCGTGGGCCAAGAGGTGGTGTTATTTTAATGAAGAAAGATTTTGAAAATCCATTTGGACTGAAGGATGTAAAAGGCAACACAAGGCTGATGAGCAACCTGATGGATATGGCCGTTTTTCCAGGCATACAGGGCGGACCGCTGCAGCATATTATTGCTGCCAAGGCCATCGCATTTGGCGAAATACTTACAGAGGAATTCAGCAGCTATGCCACACAGGTGATAAGCAATGCACAGGCAATGGCAAAAGCGTTTGTAGATAAAGGTTACCAGCTTATAAGCAATGGCACCGACAACCACCTGATGCTGATTGACCTGCGGAATAAAAATATCAGCGGTAAAAAAGCAGAGCAGGTATTGGTAAAAGCTGATATTACTTTAAATAAAAACATGGTGCCTTTTGATGATAAAAGCGCTTTTGTTACATCAGGTATACGGGTGGGTACGCCTGCAATTACCACACGTGGTTTGAAGGAGGAACACATGCAGTTTATAGTGAACTGTATTGACAATGTACTGATGAATGCCGATGACGAAAACGTTATTGCTACTGTATGCCGGCAGGTAAACGAATTTATGGAGCAGTTTCCGCTGTACCCGGAACTTGGCTGATAAACTGAACTGAAAAAATAATTAAAATGATTCAACGCATTCAATCCATCTGGCTGTTTCTGGCGGCTGTGTGTACCTTTCTTACTATCAACCTTTCCTTCTACAGCGGCACCAATGCGATTGGCGTTCCTTACCAGCAGTTGAATGCAGGCAATGGCGGATTTCTACTGCTTGCACTGACTATAATAATCGGCACACTGGCATTTGTAAATATTTTTATGTTTAAAAACCGCAGGCTGCAATTGCGTTTGTGCGTTGCCGGTATTGTACTGGAAGCAGTGCTGTTATTTTTATATTATAAGGCGGTAACACTATTTACACAGGGTACTTATTCTCTCACGGCGCTGCTTCACTCCGCCATACTTATTTTTTTTATGCTGGCTGCAAGAGGAATTAAAAAAGATGAAGACTTGATTCGGGATAGTGAACGACTGCGTTGAATAAAAAAAAGGGTACGGATTTGATTTATGGTTTCAAAGGGATTTTCTTTTTATGCCGACAGTGTGTGATTGCTGCCGTTAGTTGTATACCGGCTATTAATACTAAATTGTTCAACCGCTTTTCTGTAAGGATAACTCTATCTGACATTGCCACACTTTTCAGCCATTTTTTACTGCGGTTATTTTACAGGAAAGCTGGCACGGAGCGTACAGCCATTGCCGGGTGAAGTATTAATTTCCACCCTTCCATTGTAAGCATCTATCCGGTTAAAAATATTTATAAAGCCTATGCCTGTTGCCGGTTGATTTTGTTTGTCGAATCCCTGGCCATTGTCGCTTATGCAAAGAATGGCTTCTTCTCCTTTTTCCATTAATGAAACAGATGCCTTTGTGCACCGGGAATATTTTATAATGTTATTGGTTTGCTCCTGTATAATGCGGAAAACCATCAGCAGTTGATCGGCAGATAATTTTTTTACCAGCATGGCATCTATGTTACTGGCAAGCACCACTTCATTCATCAGGTGCATATTGCGGGCAATGTCGTCAATACTTTTTTGAAGGCCCACCGTAGCAATAATATTTGAATTCAATTGTTTAGATAAGCCTCTTATTTCTTCCACCGCCATTAATATGTAGGCCGATGCTTTCTCCAGCAGGTCTGTATTTTCTTCCTCCGATTTTTTTGCGGCGCCTATGTGCAGCTTGGCACTCATCAGCAGCTGGTTTACATTGTCATGCAGTTCCCTGCTTATGCGGTTGCGTTCTTTTTCCTGGGCCTGTATGGTGGCTTTGTTCACCATTTTTTGTTTTTGTACTTGCTCGTAAATCAGCATTGCTTCCATTTTTTTACTTTTACTCATATCCTGTATGCCGCCAATTACCCTTGCTGCCTTGCCTTTTTCATAAATGGCGAAAGCCTTATCCATCAGGTGAAGGTAGCTTCCATCCGCAGTTTTAAAACGGTATTCATTTTCCCAGTGTGTAAGTTTTTTACTAAGGCAATACGCCACATTTTCTTTTATACGCTCCCTGTCATCGGGGTGTATTTTTTGCATGAACCAATCCAGCGAAGGTTCAATCTCATCAGAAGTATAACCCGTAAGTTTAGTAAAATTATCACTGCGGTAAGTGCTGCCGGTATCCATATCCATATCCCATATAGCATCCGAACTTGCCTTTAATGCATAGGTATAGCGCTGTTTTGATTTTATAGATTCCGTTATTTCGGTAAAGGAAGCCACCACACCTTCAGGCAGTGTAAACCCCTCCCGGAAAAATGGACGGCTGTTAATGGATAGCCATGCCACGCCTCCTTCTTTTTTTGCAATGCCCATCACCACATTGTTTTGTTCCCTGCCTGTATTGAGCGTAACAATTGCCGGAAAATCTTCCAGTTTAAATTCTGTGCCATCTTCGTGTATCGCCTGCCAGTGCTGGCTTGCAATTACTTTTCCCGATAGTTCTTCGGGAGTAAAGCCTAAAATTTCTGCACCTCTTTTATTAGAAGCGGCGATGCTGCCGTTTACATTAATCATCACTACACCTTCCGAAAGTGATTCAATCAATGTATGATATTTTACTTCAGCTTTGTTGAGCGCTTCCTGCTGCTGCAGCCTTTCAGAAATATTTTTATTTACAAAAACATATCCGGTGGTGTTACCAGCGGCATCTTTTACTGAACTGCAACTGCTGTTAAAAACAAGCGTGTGTTGATTGTTATAATATTGCTGATCGCTGTTATAATAAATAACATCGCCGCCCCAGTAGCCAGACGTTTTTAAAATTTCTATTGCACCTTCTTTGGAAGCTTGTGGAATTTCAAACTTTACTACTTCAAAAAAATTTCTTCCAATTAAATCTGTGCTGGCACCGCCATAAATTATTGCGCATGCATTGTTAACACCTGTAATAATAAAATCTACATTGGTTGTAACCACTACATCTGGTAATGTACTGAGGAAGTCACCCGCCAGCGACATCGATTTATATATAATAGAAAGCGGGCTTTCACTTTTTTGTGCTGCTAAATTTTCCCCGTAACTCATCGCTATTTTTTTTTATATTATTTCTGATGCAGGCTTTCTTATAATGTACAGTATTTTTTATTAGTATGTTGTCATCTCAATTTACCTGATACATGTAATTACTTAACCGATTTGGTTATTGTATTTGTTTAGTTGAAACGTAGCAGTTTTACAAAAAGTATATTGTTTAATAACTGGATAATAACTTTATTTTTTATTTAAACAAATAGGATTTTTTTGATAAACCAATTCCACTGTTTCTAATTTTGTGAAGTAGTGATCGGTATAAAATGAATAAACAAACTGAAAACAAAAAGCTTCAGTAATTGATTTCGGATTACTATCTTCGAATTATAAATAGTTGTTTAACTAACTAATTTTTATTTCATGTCAAAACGAGTTATAAAAAGAGTAGCAGTATTAGGAAGCGGAGTAATGGGAAGCCGCATTGCCTGTCATTTTGCAGGCGTAGGTTTGCAGGTGTTGTTATTAGACATTCAGACGCCCCCATCCCCTGAGGGGGGGAAGAAAGCAGACCCTAACAAAATTGTAAATAATGCTTTAACTGCAGCCATTAAATCAAATCCTTCGCCGGTGTACAATGCTGATGTGGTAAAAAGAATTTCCACTGGCAACTTCACAGATGACATGAAGAAGATTGCTGATTGCGACTGGGTGATTGAAGTGGTGGTGGAAAGAGTAGATATTAAACAATTAGTTTTTACAGAGGTGGAAAAATACAGAAAGCCTGGAACACTCATTACTTCCAACACATCCGGCATTCCCATTCATTTAATGGCAGAAGGCAGGAGCGATGATTTTAAAAAACACTTTTGTGGCACACACTTTTTCAATCCTCCGAGATATTTAAGATTATTAGAAATTATTCCAACACCGCATACAGACCAGAGCATTGTTGATTTCTTAATGCACTATGGTGATTTGGTATTGGGTAAAACAACTGTGTTGTGCAAAGACACGCCTGCCTTTATTGCCAACCGCATTGGTGTGTTTGGTATGATGGCTATAATAAATTCAATGGAGAAGCTGCAATTGAACGTGGATGATATTGATGCTTTGACTGGCCCTGTTATTGGCCGCCCTAAGTCAGCAACATTTAGAACTGCAGATATTGTAGGCATTGATACCCTGGTAAAAGTGGCGAAGGGTGTTGCAGAAAATTGCCCCGATGATGAAGCAAAGCAAATGTTTGCTATTCCATCATGGTTAGATAAGATGATTGCAAATAACTGGCTCGGTGATAAAACAGGACAAGGTTTTTTTAAGAAAACCCTGAAAGCCTCCCCCACCGGGGGAGGTTTGGAAGGCGCTGGTGAGAAAGAGATTCATACACTGAATCTTTCTACGCTTGAATATGAGCCAAGAAAGAAAACAAAGTTTGCAACATTAGAAGCAGCCAGGCCAATTGAAGATTTAAAAACAAGATTAAAAGCATTGTGTGCAGGCACAGACAAAGCCGGAGAGTTTTACCGCCTGTTTCACTATAATTTATTTTCCTACATCAGCCACCGCATTCCTGAAATATCAGATGAGATTTACAGAGTGGATGATGCAATGATGGCTGGCTTTGGCTGGGAGATTGGTGCTTTTGAAAGCTGGGATGTATTGGGGGTTGCTAAAACAACCGAAGCAATGAAAGCAGCAGGGTTTAAAGTGGCTGCATGGATTGATGAAATGCTTACAAAAGGTGTAACCAGTTTTTACAAAGTTGAAAGTGGCAAACGTTTATGCTACTCGGCATTGCAGGGTGCTTATAAAGTCTCCTCCCCAGGAGGGGATTTAGGGGAGGCCGCTTTTATAGTAATGAAGAATTTCGATAACCAAACCGTTTGGAAAAACAGCGCCTGCCGCACTTATCATCTCGGTGATGATGTGTTGGGATTAGAATGGTACACCAAGATGGGGAGTATTGGTGGTGAAGTGCTGGAAGGAATACAAAAATCTATTGCACTTGTAGAAGAAAAATATAAAGGGCTGGTGATTGCCAATGAGGGCTCTAATTTTTCTGCCGGTGCCAATGTGGGAATGATATTTATGCTTGCGATAGAACAGGACTATGATGAGATTGATATGGCGATAAGAATGTTCCAAAACACTATCATGAGAGTGCGTTATTCATCTATACCCGTGGTGGTGGCGCCGCATGGGCTTGCATTGGGCGGTGCCTGCGAAATGAGCCTGCATGCAGACAAAGTGGTGGCTGCTGCTGAAACATACACCGGACTTGTTGAGGTAGGCATCGGCGTTATACCCGGGGGTGCAGGCACCAAAGAATTTGTTTTACGTGCCAGTGATGAACTGCACAGCGGCGAAGTGGACACCAACACTTTGCAAAACCGTTTCTTAACAATAGCCACAGCAAAAGTGGCCACCTCTGCACATGAGGGATTCGACCTCGGCATTTACAGAAAAGGCAAAGACCAAATCAGCATGAACATCGGCAGAAGAATCAGTGAAGCAAAACAGGCCGTAATTGAAATGTATGATGACGGTTATGTAATGCCGGTTCAGCGTAAAGATATTAAAGTGCTTGGCCGCAGTGCAATGGGCGCCATGTATGCCGGCATTAACGGCATGCGTACTGCCAACTATGCAACACAACATGATGTAACCGTTTCTAAAAAATTGGCGTATGTAATGTGCGGCGGCGATTTAAGCGAACCAACCTTAGTTACAGAACAATATTTATTGGATTTAGAAAGAGAAGCATTTCTTTCTCTCTGCGGCGAAAAGAAAACTTTGGAAAGGATACAGAGTGTTTTAAAAACAGGCAAGCCATTGAGGAATTAACACACATCGTGGCAGGTGCTAAATTTAATGTTGGCTTAAAGTGCCTAAAAAAACATAGATTAAGCCAACATTATTTTTTAGCATTTTATAGAAAGATACATTTTAAATTTTTGCTGCTAAAACAACTGATCCATCTGCACCACTTTATCTACTGTGCCTGTGCTGTTTCCAGTTACTTTCAGGCCATAGGTACTGATGAGGGTGTTGATTAAATATTTTTTTGTGCCTGTTTTTTCCCGGAATAATTCCCTCCGCCTGCGCAGTGTTTCGGCTTCGCTTTTTGAAAGCTCATATTCTTTTCCATAGAATTTCATTTCACAAATATTGATGCTGTTGTCACTGCGGTCAATCAGCAAGTCAATTTGAAAGCCGGTGTCTTTGTTTGTGCCTTTAAAATAAAATGAACTCTCTGTGGAAAATATGCCGGAGATGCCCAGCGCTTTTTTTATACGGTAACTGTGTTTAATGCACAGCGACTCAAAAGCAAACCCCGCCCAGGATTTATATTTTGGACTGGTGCTTGCTTTTATAAAGGTGCCTGCCGGATTTTTCTGCGGATTAAACTGGTAATAAAAAACGGAATATTCATCTACGAGACGGTAAAGTGTATCTTTTTTCTCTTTATCAAACGGCTGAAAAGTTTTAATAAAAGAACTCTCTTCAAGATCGGTAAGCATGCGTGTGAGGCCGCCACCATTGGTGATATGGGTGGCATCAATTATTTCCTGGCGGGTAAGTCCCTTTCTTTTTGTTGAAAGCACCTTTACAATGGTTTCGTAATTTTCATAATTATCAAACAGCGCCCTGTATAAATTTTGAAACTCGTTTTTTAAAGTACTTGCTTCACTGAATAAAATCCTGTCAACGGATTCAATGGCAGATTCGCCTTTCTTTACCTGGTTAAGATAATAAGGCACACCACCCAGTGCCATATACAATTGTACTATTTCATAGTGCGGCAGCGGTATGCCTTTTGTCGTAAGCATTTGTTTAGTTTCCCGTAATGTAAAAGGTGCCAGGTTAATGTATTTGGTGATGCGGTTGTGCAGGCCGCCTTTATTGTTCAGCACATTTTTTATCATCCAGCTTGTGCTGGAGCCGCACAGCACAATGATGATATTTTGATCTACAGCCCAGTCGTTCCAGAAATATTCAAAGGCCCGTAAAAACCCTGCCCGGTGATTGTCCATCCACGGAAATTCATCCAGAAAAATTACTTTCTTTTTTTTACCCTTAATAGGGTGTAAATAATTTTTTAGCAAACGGAATGCATCCATCCAGTTATTTAGCTGGGTTATTTTTTTTGCGCCTCCAGCGGCTGCAAGTTTTTGACTAAACTCGTTTAACACAGTTCTTTTGTCTGCATCCTTTATACCCGTAAAATGAAAGTTGAGATGGTCTTTAAAAACTTCTTTCACCAAATAAGTTTTGCCCACCCGCCGCCTGCCTAATATAGCCACCAGTTCTGCCTGGCTGCCTTGCAGCAATTCGGTCAGCGCAGCAGATTCTTCTTCTCTCCCTGAAAATATTTTTACTTCTTTTTTCATGGCGCATGCTTTTTTTGTAACCCCGTAAAGATACAGTGCTAAAAATTAATGTTGGCTTAAAGTGCCTAAAAAAGTATAGATTAAGCCAATAATATTTTTTAAATTATTTTATAAAGCATTGCAAACCGTTATGCCGATGTGCAGTAATTGTAACCTGCGTCATCCTGAAAAGGTTATTGTTTAATAAAAATAAATGCAAAGAATAAATTCAGCGGGTTCCGTAATTTTAACCGGTGTTAGTAATTTTTTACAACAATTTCATGAATGATTCCTCTTTTTGAAGCGTTTGAATTAATCATTCTTTTGGCAGGTACACGCTGCAGGATAAAATCTTTATACAGGTCATCAAAAAAATTATCAGCCGCATTTTTATTTTTAGGATCGGAGTTGCTGAGCATTACCCAATGCTTTTGCTGATGCAGGTAGGCAAACAAATCACGCAGTGCTGTTTGTTCTTTATCCATAAAAGCATGTGTGCTGTAAGCCACAAAGGCGGAGGTTTTATTCAGTGGCCTGTAGGGCGGATCAAAATAAACAAAAGAATTTTTTTTGATGTCTTTTTTTACCTGTGTATAGTTTGCTTTTTTTATGGTGGCCGCTGCAAGCACTGATGATACTGCCAGTAAATTGTTTTCATCACATACAGTTGGGTTTGCATAATCACCTGCTGGTGTGTTAAAATCACCTTTTGCATTTACCCTGTATAATCCATTAAAGCAGGTGCGGTTTAAAAAAATTAATTGTGCCGCACGGGCAATCCATTTATCAGAAAAGCGTGCATAATCAATGGTGGGTCTCTGCTGGTTAAAGACTGTTCTTTCTGCATAAAAGAAAGCACTTCTTTTTTCCCCATTCAATTTTAGATAGGCCGATTGATATGCATACAGCCGCTCAATTAAAGCATGTACCTGCTGCTGCACTACGGTGTAGGCCAGCACCAGGTCTTCATTGATGTCGTACAGGTAAGCATGCCGCAAACGGTACTGTTGAATGATATCAAAAAATACAGCACCACTGCCTAAAAAAGGTTCGTAATAATATTTTATTTTTCCTGCTGCCAGTTCGGGCGGATACAATTCTCTGAATACAGCAAGTAACTGACTTTTGCCGCCTGCCCACTTAAGAAATGGCTTTGCCAACAATTGTCTGGTGTTGCCGGTTTGTTCCGTAATCTTTTTTTGCATGAGGGATAAAAGTAAAATATTTGCCTTGCATTTTGCCAAACTAACTTTTTACTTTATAAGAATGACATACATAATAATTGGCATAATTTTTTAAAACTATCAGCGCATAAATTTTATCTTTCCTGAATGGAAAAGAATTGGGTAAATATTTAGAAGATTACTTATTGTTATACACTTTTATTCCGGGGTTACATTCATTACAAAAAATTTATTTTAAAAAATTGGGAGAAGTACAGTTGCATACCGGCAGGAATTTACTTATCATTCATTCCGTATGTTATTTTTATGGCAATGCTGCCACTGAAGAATTAAGCAGGCTGCTGGCAGCGGATATTCAAAATCAATGGAATGAAGCCCGGGGCAGCGTTCGTGTGCAGCAACAGGTATACAATGTACAGTTTGTTACGGAGGGAATGTATGCACCGCTCCTTACACCCGAAATGGTTTTTGAAAATGTACATCCTGCAAACAATTATTTCAGGATAGAAACATATGCACGGGACAATATTTCTTTTGCCGACGGTGTGGGCAGTAATACAGGATATTTTAAACTGGATAATCTCTTTGATCATTCCACTACCGCAGCGCATGAATATGGCCACAGCATTGGATTGGAGCACCCAAACGATTTAGATATAAGAGGGCAGGGCGTACCCGGCATTATGTATCCACGGGACACCATTGTAGATCCGCCGTTTCAATATGATCCATATGCCCGGCCATTTGGACCCGGCGGCACCATCAATCCAGTTAGCCGTAAAGTATTGCAGCAGGACATAAATAATCTTCGCCTGCACCGCCTTGCATACAACAGGCAGGGAGTGGCTGTGCTGGGTAACTTTACATCCTTATGGCATGCGGCGCATCAGCCATAAATATACCGCCTGTAATATTTTTATTACCCATTTTTAAAAAAACATATCTTCCAATTTCAACCAATATTATGGCCATTCTTTCCCTGCAAGATATTTCAAAAAATTACGGCCGTGTGCAGGCATTGCAGCACGTTAGTTTTGAAGTGCCTTCCAGTACAGTGTATGGTATATTAGGGCCTAACGGCAGCGGTAAAACTACTTTGCTCGGTATTGTAATGGATGTGCTGAAAGCCAGTTCCGGCAATTATTTATGGAATGGTAAGCCCGGCAGCAATCAGCAGCGCAGGCAAACCGGAACTTTACTGGAAACTCCCAATTTTTATCATTACCTGAGTGCTTCTGATAATTTAAAAATTTCTGCCAGAATAAAAGGGCGTGGCCTGCAGGATATTGATGCTGTATTGCAGACTGTAAATTTATATGAACGTAAACATTCTGCTTTCAGCACTTTTTCTTTGGGCATGAAACAACGCCTTGCCATTGCGGCTGCATTGCTGGGCAACCCGGATGTACTTGTTTTTGATGAACCCACCAATGGATTGGATCCGGCGGGCATAGCAGAAATAAGGGAGCTGATAATGCAACTGAACAAAGCCGGCAAAACAATTATAATGGCAAGCCATATACTGGATGAGGTGGAAAAAGTTTGCACACATGTTGCCATCATTCAAAAAGGAATATTAAAAACAGCAGGGCCAGTAAGTGAGGTGCTTCAATCCTCTGCTGCAAATAATTTTTTACTTGCTGCCGCAGACCTTGCGGCCTTGCAGCATATACTGCAGCAAATGCCCGGTGTACAAAATGTGCAGCCTGCCGGTGAGGCGTTGCTGCTTACCTGCAATGAAAACATTACGGCGGAGCAGGTAAACAGATTTTGCTTTGAAAATGGAATGGTGCTGAGTAAACTTATCGTAAAGAAAACTTCGCTCGAAACAAGGTTTCTTGAAATCACGGGCAAGCAAAGCGATCGGTAAAAATTATCAGGCGCAGGCTAAAAATATTGTAACAAGTTTTTTATGATAAATCTTTTTAAAACAGAGTGGCTCAAAATAAAAACCTACCGCACATTTTGGGTGTTGCTGGGTGCCTTCATCGTAATGTATCCGCTTACATTTTATTTTTCTGCCAGTAAGTTTATGGCACACAAATCTGCCGATATTAAAGAGGAGATGGTAAAATCCTTTATAGGCCTTCCTTTTGTATTCCCTAAAGTATGGCAGTCTGCCGGCTGGCTGGGTGGTTTATTTTTTGTACTTATTGGTATGTTATTTATTCTGCTCATCACCAATGAAGTGCAGTACCGCACCCACCGGCAAAACATTATTGATGGCTGGAGCAGGATGGATTTTTTAAAAGCAAAGCTTACCCTGCTGATTTTTTTTGTGTTGATTTCTGTTGCGGTGGTTTTTATAACCGGCCTTTTTACAGGTCTTGTATTTTCAGATAATGCCGGTCATTTACTGGAGGGCATTTATTACCTCGGGTATTTTGCCCTGATGGCGCTGCTGTATCTCGCTGTAGCTTTTGTGGTGGC
>JAYWIB010000211.1:0-3771 GCA_043789265.1 Chitinophagaceae bacterium | reverse complement strand
GTAGCTGCTGTTCTGGTTGCATTCGACGTTACGCTTGTCATGTTACGCCAGTAGTAACCCGTACCTGTTGATAAGCCAGCCGATGTAGTAGTAACGCTAATTGAAGCAGTTTGAGCAGAATAATTAAGCGCCGCATCGTACGCTCTTACGGCAACATTGTAAGCTGCCCCGGCAGCTAAGCCGGTAAATGAATAATTAGCAGCAGTGGTTGTGCCGGCTGAAACACCATTTCTAAAAACTTCATACCCAGTTACGCCAACATTGTCAGCGGCCGAATTCCAGTTTACGGTGAAGCCAGTAGTACTAACGCCCGATGCAACTAAATTTGTTGGAACTGTTGGTGCCTGCGTATCAGATGTGGCAGCGCCATAGGTTAACTCAGATAGTTGAACAATATTGCCACTTGTAACGGCGGTTATATTCATCCTGTAATAAGTGTACGCTACCGTGTTGTTGAGGGTAAAGGTTTTAGCCAAGTTGCGGCTTGCCCAGGATTGATTGGTTCTGCTGTCAAGCGTAGTCCAGCTAATGCCATTATTAGATGCTTGTATTGTCCAGCTTAACGGGTCTCTATCTGGCACATCGTTTCCTGAAACTATAACATACTGGTTAAAAGTGTTTGCAAACTGATACTGTATCTGCAAGAAACTGGTAGCACTATAGTCCAACCATTTAGTCGTATTATTTAAGTCGAAAGCTTTTTCCTTCCCTTCTGAGGGCAAATTTTCTCCCCGTGCTGTAATGATAGGATAGGTTGGATCTAACGGGTTGTTTAAAAAAGTAATTTCTGCAACCTGCGTGTACCCACTGCCATTGTTTGCGGTAAAGGCAACCTGGTAATAGCTGTAGGAGTTGCTGTTACTAAAGCTGTAATAGTTTGTTGTGTTAGGTGCACTCCATGTTTGATTGGTACGGGTATCTAATATCGTCCAATTTGAGCCATCATTGGAACCCTGTATGGTCCAGGTTTTAAGGTCTCTTAAACCGTTATCATCATTGGTTGATATAATTTCATACCCATTCATAACTTCACTGGTGCTGTATTGTATGCGCCAATAGCCTGATTGTGTAGGTTGCGACCATTTTGTATAACTATTGCCGTCGGCAGCGTTAAAAGGAGGTTCCGCCCAATCAGATGCTGCATTAGATGTTACACTGCTAATAGTGGGCACTACCGGTGGACTACTGGTGAACGTTGATTCATAGGCACCCAAATCTGGTAATCCGGTTAACGGGGTTTCATCGTATGCGCCTGTAGTTATTCCCGCATTAATTGCCTTTACCGCAGTTGATGCCAAGTTGTAATTTCCTGCAACGGGGTCAACAAATAAGGTCGTTAAATTAGGTCCGTAAGCATTGAAAATATTTGCCTTGAGGTCAGCCACAATCAAGTTGTCGGATCTAATGCTAAGCACTTTATCCATAATATTATTATAGATCTTAAAATTAGTTCCAATGGCGGCTCCCTCAATCGGTCGTGGAATACCTACACTAAGCAGTACGTTATTGAAAATATTTACGTCTTTAATATTGTTAATGAGTAAAGGCGCTGGTATGTTATAGATCACATTGTGATCTATGGTAAAATGTCCTTCATCGTTTAAGGGAGGATTACCCCCATAATCTAAATAAATACCATGCACCATGGTGCCAATTACCGGGGTGTTTGTATAAATGATATTATGGTCTATTCGTATCCACTTACCATCCAGGAGTGCGGCATCAATACCGCCACTATCGCCGCTACGCCTCATAAAATTGTAAATAGTATTGTGATGAATGCGGTAAACATCTCTATTATTAATGTTACTATTTTGTGAGTATTTAAAATTTATAGCCATCATCGTTGTGTTGAAAATGGTATTGTTGGCTATTTCTGCATCCTGGCAAACAAAACCGGTATTAAATGCACCGGCATTTGAACACATATAGTTAGCATCCTGAATGGTATTGTTTAATATTTTTATACCAAAGCCCTGTATGCTTAGTGCTGATGTGGCTGCATACTGAATAGTAGAATTTTTTATAGTATTGTTTCTTCCGCTAACTACTATGCCCGACCATGCATAATGCTGATCTTGCCAATTGCCCGTCATATCTGTTTGATGGGAAGGGTACTTGGCATTAATGCCGTCGATTGTAATGTTCTGAGCATCTTCAGCAATACTTCGGTTGGAAATGGCATTTAAATCTGTAGTGATAGAACATGCAAAAAGATTAAAGCCCTTAATAGTGTAGTTAGATTTATTGGTTACAGAAGGTATAAAGGCAAAATGGCGGCGCTTGGCTTCAATAAGATTGGTGCCGCTAATGGTACTGCTAGGGGCTGCTGAATTTGGTGTTTTTACATACAGGATGGTGCCGCTTTTCCACCATTCCCCATTGCTTAATAAAGCATTTATACCCCCGGTCGCATTTACTCCTGTGGCTGTTGGGTCAAATAAAAAATATTCAGTCGTTGCACCCAAACCCCACGGCTGATCACCTAATCGTGGCGGTTCGTTAAAATTTACGGTAATGGTGTTGCCACTTGTAGATAATACAGTGCCGGTCCAGCCTTGGCCATCATAGCCATTGTGTGCAAGGTTTACCCAAATCTTCGCCCCTACCCATCTGGCTCCCGGCTCATTAAAATCGGCATCAGTTATTATAAAATTATTACCTGATGCTGCTACAGCATCTGCTTTGGCATTGGTGGGCAGTACAATGTCAGCGGAGGTTTGGTCTGGCCACCTCGCAAGTTCTATCATTTTGCCATCAGCAAAAACTTGGTTTGTACCCCACACATCCATATCCCAGTTCATGGTGGTTTGATAGGTACTTCCCGATGTAAGCGTCCATGAAAGCATTAAATTTGTTCCGTTAATAGTAACAGATTCGCCATTGTAGGGCTGATATGTAACTCCGTTGGAAACTATATCTACCCGTTCTCTATATACGCCTGCTCTTACATATACAAAGTCGCCAGATAAGGCAACACTGGAAGCTTTTTGTATGGTTAAATAAGGGGACGAAAGCGATGTGCCGCTATTGCTTACATCGTTTCCGTTAGTAGCCACGTAAAAATTAGTGGCATTTACATTAAACGTAATTATTAATGCCGTACACAGCAATAACGGTTTTATCATCATTAGAAATAATGGAGCGAAAGGTTTGTTCATTTTTTGTAGTTTTTTTTATGATAGATATTATAAACAGGCAAAGAGGGTATGCTAAGTAATTAATCGTAATCATTTATAGTATTTACTTTTTACACGTAACTATTATGATTTTATACAATTGAAGCATTAAATTGAATAAGTAAGATGAAAGGCAGTACAAAAGACAACCTGACAAAATCATTTACTGTAATAAAAAATAAGTGGGGTTAGGGCTAAAACGCAGCGCAATCAAGCAATACAATCATTAATAAAAATCTGCGATGAAGATAATTACCATCTGGCAAATTTTTTTCTATTTAGTTAGCAAACATTTATACTATGTTGTCATCCACAATTATTTAAAAAAAGACATTGGATTTTACTCCAGTGCCTTTCTTATTCTAATTTATTTAACCAAAAAAATTACAGTTTTCTTTACCCATAATTTTGTTTAATAGCAGATTCAGCAGATCCAATTTCCTCTATTTACAATACTCCGGTAAAAATTTAAGCCCTTAGCCTTCCGAAGTTTAGGCACTGGTTATAAATGCGTTTTATTTTTCTGCAACTCAGGTCTAAAGCTAAGTTGCAGAATATTCTTTTGGTGATTAGCTGGTTCATGTGCATCATT